>CAZHSZ010000007.1:0-31738 GCA_964535425.1 uncultured Candidatus Saccharibacteria bacterium
ACTGATAGTGGAGTCCGATCTCGACCAAAGATTCTTGGTGGATGGCAACTTGCACTATATGTAATACGCGGGTCATCTGTATTATACAGATCGATATTTTGTGTTCCTTCACAACTGGTAATCGTTTGACCATTCGGCCAACCAAGACTAGGATTACCTGTGCTAGTTGGTCGTTCTTCAATCTCAGCCAATGCATCTTCAGGATCTAGAAACTCTGAAGCATTAACATACAGCGTTTCTTTGGTATTAACATTGGTGTAATTGATTACCGGAAATCGATCGTGATCTGGATATACTAACGTACCATCTGCCCAAAATACCCAGATGAATGGAAAATCGTTAGTAACAAACTCAGATAATAGTGGCGAATCAACCAAAGTACGAATATGTTTGTTCTTTGGTGTGACTACCTCTTCATAACCAATGATCTCACCATCAAACATGTTACTCACTCGCAGTTCTAGTAGAAGTATTACCTCGCACCCACGTTGGCATTTGCATAGCATATTCTTTCTGATAACGATCATAATAGAATTGCACATGCATACCAACAGGTAATTGCGTTAGCTTGCTAATTTGTTGCTGTCGAACAATAAAACTTTTACCACTCTTGCTACGCACGCGATACTCATCTGTTGGCTTGTTCTCACCATCCAAAATGTTTTCAACAATTGTTCCACTGTAGATTAATCCAGCGATCTTATCAATATCCGCGTTGAAGATATTGGGAATACCTTCCTTGGGTGCTTTCCCAGCATCTCCCTTGCCACCAATGGGTGCTTTCGCTCCGTTCAAAACAGGCTTACGTTCTTCAAGCTTTGAAGCTTCTGGGATTTTCTTAGCTGGATAATCTAGTTCAGTGAAATACTCACCATCGATACCTGGTAAGCTATCAGTGAGATCTGCAAGCTTAACTGAACCGTAATCTTTTGGGCGGAATTCTGGCAGATTATTTGTGCCCGCACTGTAGCTATATCCGGTTGGCACGAGCGTACCAAATGGATTACCTGCATTACCCGCTAAAACTTCTTCGACAGTCGGATAGACAAGATCAACACTAATACCAGCAGGCCATGCAAAAATATTAGGCTCCATTGTTCCTAACACAATGGGTGTCCAAGCTTCAATAGTAATGCTGCTGTCGAGAGTATCATATTCAGCCTTCTCAACAATCGCCTTAAAACTGCTGTTAGCCACATAATTATTTGAAAGATTAACTGTAATACAGTCCCCAGTTTCAATCTTGAGCTTATGTAAGAATGTTCTGAACTTAATACGTTTCCACATGTTTCCCATGCGGATCGTCCAAAACGTTGCAGACTTGATGACAAGACTTTCAATGTTGTATATGAAGAAGTCGAAGGTTCGTTCATTTTTAGTGTACTTCCTATAGTTACGTCGTAAGACGACGCGATATTTTTCATTTCGTTCATAACTTGGCAACCATTCTGCAACGAACTTAGTTACAACATCTTCAATAGGATCTGTAAAAATCTCAAACGAATTGGCTTCAATATCTGTCTCGGTAATTGTTTCAACAGGTGTAGGATCTTCAGACAAGTAGGTTATGTGTGCAACTTGATTTTTAATATCAATTCTGCATCGAGCTTGCCAGGCCATGTCTTCAACAAGTTTCAAAGCGTCTTGCTTATTCAGTAGTGCGAAGCATGATGGATAGTTAGCAATCTTTGTGCGCACGGCATCGAAGGATGTATTGTTGACTGCGAGATTTGTATAGTTCTCAATAATCCAACGAATCTGATCTACCGTATTTGGACCAACACTACTAGTTAGAGTAACGTATAATTGGTCATCCCAGCCTACGTCATAATCAGCAAGTGGTCTTTTCAGAGTTATGGAAGTTACGCGTAAGCCTTTGAAATCACCATCAACAGTAGCACCCATTGCTTCGTCTTCATTCTTAGTATAGAGACGAGAGGGCACTGGCACGAAACGCTTGATACCATCAATTGCTTGATAGGCATAGACGGATCGTACTGTTGATGGTAAGATATTTGCTATCCACTTCTGTTGGAAGCCATCCTTCAAAGTTACTGTGGCTCCAACTTCTGCTATCCAAATGTTTGTAGAGGGTAGATCATAGACATTATACGCATTAAGCCAATGTGGTAGAATAATTGGTGATGTTTCGTGAATCTTATAGATTGCTTGACCAATCATTGCATAATAGTTTTCTGGCACTACAGCGTCTGGCACAATCGGTACCGTATTGCGATATACGATAGCTTTCTGAGCGTTTTGCATTCTTAATAATACATCAAATTCTTCTTTCGAGATTTTCTCAGTAGCTTTGGCAGCAATATCAATTGGGTAGAATAGCGTATCGATGATAGATTGATATTCGTTGATATTTGCTAGTAAGTCATTACCTAATTCAATCTGTGCATTAGTTGTTGGAGCTTCACTAATTCCTTCAATAATGATTTTCATATTTTCTTGCATCTTTTTGAGATCATCTTGCTCTTCTTGAGCAATAGCCTCCATTAAGATGCGTGCACGTTCCTTAGCAGTGTGCTCAAAAGTACCTGCTAATCTGGCCATAGTAGAAGGAAGTAATCCGGTATCTACTGGTGGTCCAGTCCAGCGATCAGAATCTGGAATATTCAAACGCTTTTCTTGAAGCTCAAGCTGACAAGTCGTACCAGACTGATTTGTAATCTTGATAATCTGACCAGTATTAATTAAGGCATAGTCACCCTTAATTAATTTGGTATCGTCATCAATCCAAAACAAATCAATACGTTCGCTCTCTCTTGCACCTAAGCCTACTTCACGATACTTAGGCATCAAAGCTTTGATAGTGAAAATTCGACCATTGAAAGATCCGTTGAAACATACACCATTGATTAGAATTTCGACATCTTGATTTTGAGGAAACTTCTCACCATTCAATACAACAACTGTACTCTTCTCTAATTGTATCTGATTGATAAAACTATCAAGTTGACTATTAAAAGCAAGTAATGTTTTGAAATAATCTTTGATAACTTTCAAAGCAAGCTTACCAACGTCATCAATATACTTATTGATGTACTCCATATTTTCGGAGTCAACTTTGGTAACTTGTTTCGCAAGATCAAGATCTTCTAATCGTGTTGTGATATCATACAATTCATTCGCTCTTGCGTCGCGATAAGCAATACGTTCATTGAGATGCCTGACAGCATTATTATATCGAGCCACGTCAGGTGCATCTGGTAATGCATCCTTAAGTGTCTGAATATTTTTGTCTAGCTCCTTAATGATTTCTAATCGATCTTCACGTTCTTGTTTTAATGCGTCCTCTTCTTTGATCAGTTCAATATAACGCGTTGTCAGAATCAGTGGACTTTTCATCAGACTCTTGGCTTGCACAATTATGTAGTTATAGAACGTGAACGTCGCTGCTAGTGATGCTAATTGTGCAAGCATCTCATTCAATTTGAGACTGATCGTTGGATCACGAATGCCAATAACTGAGGCGGTTGTTCCGACAACCTTGTCACTTGCTTTTGTAGCTGGTACATGGATTGGTGTTCCAAAACAAAGTGGCCAAACCTTACCAGTTAATTCTGGCGGGACATTAGGGAGTTGACCTTCTTCCGGAGAGAATCCAACTTCTTCAGAAAAGATTTTCGTAAGGATTGTGAATGTGAAAGTACGCTCGCCTTCACTCCAGACAAGCGGCCCTGCGACGACACCTTGGAAGAGTTCGAATTTGTTGTCAAGGGACATACCCTCATAATGTTGATACAACCAGCAAGGCCGGTTGATCAAATCGATTTGATCGAACAGAGATTTGATATGCCCATCTGTGTCAATCAAAACTACGGTAACACTACCACTGCTGCCACGATTATCTAACTTAATAACTTGATCAAGATTGTCTATACGTTCGATGCGTCCATCAATATTACTAATCTTACGGTCAGCGTAGCTTACGCGATTACCATTCCAATCAACTTCAATAATATTGACTGGCTTACTACCAAGCTTCTTAGCAATTTCAGTTTGGGCCGTCCCGGTTAATTCCCTAACCAATTTTCACCCCCTCGAACTCAAGCTGATACTCCTGGCGATTCACTCGACCAGTAGATTGTAATCTTGGTGGATCGCTTGTAATATATCCCTGCCAGACTTCACCCAGATGGTTTGTCATTTGGATTTGTGAGGCATGATATAGTTCCAAAAATGCAATTAGCTCAAGAGATTTCGCACGATCCATACGAATATTGTAAGATAACAATCTATTTCCTGAGTCTCTAACATAGGTGTAATTCGTGTTGTTCATCGACTTTTTCTTGTTGATCACTAGATCAAACTTGTAACTATCGCCGAATTCAGGATTCGGTAAGAAAGTCGTAGTATCAAACCGTCCGACAGGAGCTTGTAGAATAATCATACTAAGTCTCCTTCAAAAACCATATCTAACGTGTAGCTGCAATCTCTCCGATCCTGTCGAATGTTTTCAACAGCTAAGAATCCTTTCCATGTTCTACCTTCAAAATCAAGTAATCCGATTTCTTGACCATATGAGCTAGTGTGGAAAGTAATGATAGCACCGATTTGATCGCTTTTCAAAGCTTCGATAGTCCAAGTTAATCTTCGCGTCTTTGGCCAATCAGCATGACGGTACGTATGTCTAACACCACTTCGACTCTTTTTGAAAACCCTATTAGCTTGAATCTCATCACCATCACCAAAGATCGGTGCTCTAATCTGAATATTCAAACTCGGTGTATCATAGGGCCAAGTAAGTTGAACATAATTCTGTGGAACAATCGTTGGTTCAGCGGGTAATGAACCAGATCTGATATACCTATCATCTGGCGGCGTGTATGACGGATCGCCAGGTGGTGCTGTACCACCAGTGCCGGGTGGGATATCAGTATCTTTGATTGTCCAAACAACAACAGCATGTCCAAGACCAAGCGAATCTGTTATGACTCGTAGATAACTACTTTGTACAATCGTAACAGATTGTGTTAAGCCGAGAGAATGTGTCGCTCCCTTTGCAACATTGGCTGTGACAGTCTGGACAAACTCGATCAATGATGGTGGTAGTATGCCAGCATGATCTGTGAAAACAATCGACTGTGTGATACTTTCGGGGTATGTTCTAGATCCGGTATCAACCAGACTAAGTGTATCAGTGACTGGATATGTTAACGTCCATCTTGGATTAACAAGATCTTCAAGATGAATATTTTGGCCGATGCTAAAATACATCGTACCATTACGATATACAATATCACTGAGTCGTAGACTGTGTGTAATACCAATGTGGATACTTCGAATCAGTCCGATAGACTGACCGATAGTAAGAAACTCAAAAACCTTACCCTGTGCGTCAACAATATCGCTTAAGATTAGTGAATCTGTAAGACTTCTTGAATAGATATTGCCTAATGTTTGTGTAAGATTGAGTGAATGTGATAGCGACTGTGTTTGAGTGTTGATACGTGCAAGGTCCGACATACTAAGAGTATCGGTGATACTTAGTATGTACGGATCGCTCCGAACAGTCTGTGTAAGACCAAGAGTATCTGTTAATGCAATCTGTATAGCATAACCACTTGATACACTATCTGTTATCGATAGTGTATCAATGATTTCAAGAACAGTGAAATTGCTTGTGACAGTTTGTCCAATACTCAATGTATCTGAAACAGTTGGTAGATGACTACCACCAGTTACAATGATTTGTTGGACAATGTTAAGACTATCTTGAGATGTACGATACCAAGTCACAGATGGGACTACAGTATCACTAGCTGTAATCTCATCTGTGACTTGATGTACATCGTGTGGTGAATAATTCAGTCCACCACCGAAGCTAATACTATTGCTCAGCGACAGAGATATAATGCTGCCACTGCCTGGTCTTACAAGAGGCGTTCGGAACTGCTTGCGCGACTTACGGATTGAGTGTGACACTATTCACCTCGCGCAAGACATCCTTGATATTAACCGTTCACAGTATAGGTAATCTTCAACGTATCGCCATTCGAGACGGCAACATTGCTTGCAAACGTAGCCGTTGACCATAGCGTACCAGTCGTACCGGCTTTCGTACTATTGCTAGTGATGAAAATACCCTTCAGTGTGCCGCTACCAGTGATTGAGAAATCAGTCGTAGTCGTATTACTAATAGCTCGCGAAGCAGCAGCGACAGTAGTCCAAGCCGGTCGCGTACCTTGCGAATACGTTGTGAACTCATTCCAGCCAGCATGACTGCTCATCGTATCAGCATTAGCGAGAGCAGTATAACCACTGTTGTCAATAATACCAATATACCAGGCCGCTGGCTGCGTTTGATTCCGGAAGAAACTATCCAATAGTGCAACCATACCAACATCAACAATACCATTATTGATGTCGTACACACCAATCAGATCGCCATCTTTGTTTCGATGTTCAACCTGAACCTTGCCGGTCAACGGTAGCGGACTCTTTTCGAGCAGACAACCAAGCTGTTGATTCAAGGCCATACTGTCATTGAACATATTAGATCCTCAAAGTTCCCCTTTGAACTTCCCTACGCATGGCCAAAGCCACTTCACGTGGGTTAACTCGACCATTCGTACCAGTAACAGTAACATGGATATCGCCAACATTCACTGTACTGTTATTGTTAGTACCGTTGAATCTTGGCTCGAAGCCGGCGTTAATAGCTCTAAGTTGCGGTGCAAATCTTTCAGCACTTTTAGCATTAACGATGAATTCTTTCGGATTCACCCAACTCAAATGTGTGTCCGTTCCAATCGGACCACCAAGGAAGTTTCTCGGAATATTTGCATCAGGTTTTACATTCGGTATCTCATTGATCTTTTTGAAGATCTCGATTAAGCGATCAAGACCCTGATTAATTACTTGCAGTTGTGCAGCTAATCTTGCATTGAAATCAAGTTCAGGTGTCTTTGGTCCTTGGTCAGGGATCTTTGGAATCTGTGGACGTTGGTCAAGAAGTTTTTGCAAATCTTGCTGAGCTTTCTGTGCTGCTGCAATATCCTTTTCCGCTTGCACCTGCTTCTGCTTAGCTGCGACTAGATCGTTAAGTTGCTTCAACTGTTGTTGGTACAGTGCCTCAGTATCTTTGTTACGCTTGAAAAGATCAGCATTGCCACTAGCTTCAGCCTTATTGATTTCAAACTGCGTATCTCTAATCAGTTTCAGATAGCGTTCAAAACCCTTAACATTTGGATCTGACGGATCTGCAACTACTTGTTGAGTGAATTCATCTCGAACTTTTAGAATCCTATCTAATTGTTCACGTAGATCTGCACTACCACCAAAACCAACTGGTGTGAACATCCCTTGCAAGCGATTCAAGAATCCTGCACCTGTACCTGCTGCTGTCTTCTCAAGTGAGGCTCTGATAGCTTCTTGCTGCTTTTGCTGTTCTTCAATAGCTTTGGTACGATCTTCAGCAGATTTCTTACCTTGTTCGTCGATAGCTTTGACAGCGATTTGAATCTTTTGCGAGACATCTTGGGCATTATTAATCTGTTGTTGGGCAGCGATAGCAGCATCAAAACGATCTTTCTGGACTGCTTGCAATTGCTTTTCTAGAATGATCTGAGCTTCAACATTATTTCGTTGCATCCTAGCAACTTCATTTTGTTGATCGAGCAATTTTGTTAATCGATTTTGCTCAAGGCTCAGACGAGTCTTTTCATTTTGCCTCAAACGCGCAGCTGTATCATCTCCATCGCCTGGTGCAGTTAAAAATCGCACACCAGCCTTACGCATTTTCTTATCGAAGCTAACCTGTCGGTCAAAAACACTATTCAATAACTTATCGATATCTTCAAAGATTCTACGCGATTCATCAAGCTGACCATTATTGAATAGTTCGATAGCCTGATTACGTAACTTATCGGTACGCTTGAAAATAGCTTCGGTTTGTTCAACTGGTGATAAGCCAGCAATGGATCGTTCAAAATTACGCGTCTCAGACTTGACACGCAAATCAGCCAAAGTCTTCTGCTGGGTACGTACAGCATTATTGAGTGTGTCAACATGCTTACGTAGAATCTGGTCAATCTCACCAAATAATTTGCGAGCCTCGGCAACATTCTCTGGACTAGTGAACTTGTTATTAAGTAATGCTTCGCGTAATGCAAGTGCTTCTTTTGATTGACCAGCATTCGTTTCATTGAGCGTATTCAGCCGTCTTTTAACACTCTCAACATTGGCATAGGCTCGGCTGATTTCATTACCCTTATCATCAGTGAACTTAATCCTAACTGGTGTTACAAACAGATCACTAATCTTTTCCTTAAGCAGTCGATACTCATTAAGAATAATACCAGTTTGCTGAGTATCAATTAATCCAACTAGCTGTTGCTGCGTTGTGGCCTTCACCTGACCAGCGCGCAAACTGATTACTTGCTTCTCAGATTCGGTGATATTTTTCTTAATGTCTTTGACGAAATCATCAAGAGTCTTAGCCGCAGGTTGCAAGGATTTGAAAACACTTTGAGCTTGTTGTTCAAGATCACCAATACCAATCTTATTAACGTCTTTCAAACCTTGTATCATTTTGTTGAGTTGTGCTGTCGCTCCTGCAACAGCTAACCCAACTTGCTGCAAAACATCCCGCGTTACTTTCGCAGACTTATCAATAGTAGCTTGTTGTTGTGCTGTGGCAGCTTGTAGTGCAGTTTGATTCTGTAACTTTTCAAGCTCAGCAACTTGACTCTTAATAGACTCAGTATAACGTTCAGAAGCGTTTGCAGCATTAATATATAACGAGATGATCGCTGTCAAACCGATGGTTGCAAAAGAAGTCAAGGCAGCACTCAATGCCCTTGCAGCAGCTTGCTGTGTAATCATTGCATTTGTTTGAAGTTGCGTTGACACTGTGATGGCTTTTTCAGCAGCATCTATAGTCCAAAGCCGAACTTCGAGGGCAGCAAAACTGGTAACTAATAGATTGATTACGGGGCTAACTAGTAATACAACACCATGATAAGCCAATGTTGCAATACGAGCAGAAACGATCGCAGTCCCGTATCCAATAATTACCGTGACTAGATCTTGTAATAGTGATATTGTTGAACCAGGAATCAAGTTGCTCAACGCTCTTGCAAAAGTTAGCACTGGCTGCAAAACAGCTTTGAGTGAATTTTGGAAAGTATTGACAAGATCGATAACAATTTTTACAATATTCGAGAAGCCGCCGAAAGGTTCACTGAGTGCAACAATATTCTGAATGAAAGTCTGTGCGAAGTCAACTTTCAGAATATTCTGAACCTTGTTCAATTCGTCTTGTAACTTACGACCGGCACTCTCACGAATAATTTCGCCAGCTTTCTTGAAATTCTCAGCGCTATCTGTAATCTTATTCAGATTACTGTTGAAATCGGAAAATGCATCACCAGACACAAGGCCCAAAGCACCACGAATGGCGCGAATATCCCTTTCCAGTTCGCCAAGGCGACTGGCTCCACCCTTATCAAGTTCTTTCTGTAAAAGCTGGAGAACACCAGAAAACCGCAATCCTTGGATAGCTGCTTCGCCGCTTTGGAAACCAACACTCTGAAGCAATAACTTAAAATCATCCGTAGGCTTAAGTAACTTCAGAATAACATTATTGATCAGCGTATAGGCTTCACTATATCGAATACCACGCACTGTAAGAGTAGCGATAGCTGCTGAGACTTCTTCAAGTGTTAATCCAACCTGATTAGCTAGAACAGCAACACGTCCAAACGTGTTTGCCATTTCACTAGCCGTCACACGACCTAAGTCGATGGTAGCAAATAATACGGCTGCCGCACGCTCCGCCGTAAGATTACGTTCACCGAAAGACTTAATAGCTGATGAGAGTAGATTAGTAGCATCGGTCGCAGTTGAAACCGTGATACGAGCAAATTCTAACGTAGTTCGCAGGAACTCGAAAGACTGTGCACCACGTGCAACTTGGTTAGAAATAGCTTCATAGGCAGCTTTCGCTACGTCAAGGATTGGTAATCCGAACGCATCAGAAAGCTGACGAATACCATTTGCCCATTGTTCTGTACTTAGCTGTGCATCTTGCGAGATCGTTCGAATTTCAGAGATTCGAATTTGGAACTGAGCAGCTGCCGTACCAGCATTGCGCATATCTCCAATGAACTGCCCAATCACTTGATGCAGAACTTGAACTTGGAACAGCCTGAAAATATTCGACCAACTCAGGAAGATACTCTTACCAGCATTAGTACCAGAAGTATTGGCTTGGTTGAAAAGCTCAATCAAACGGATTAGTTGGGCTTGAGCCTCACCACCCCCACCTGGCGGTAGGAAAGGCAATCCACCTCCACCTCCACCTCCACCTCCACCTCCACCTCCGAGTCCACCAACTCCACTGTTTTGTAGCTGTTTGAAAATATTCAGAAGCTGGGCGGCATCAACATTACCCCGCTTGATCTGCGTGAATAGTTGATTGAAAACCGTTTGCAATTGACCGAAACGGGTAGGATCACTAATCTTACCAAATTGTTGCTCAAGCGTTGAGATGATCTGATTAAGTGCTGGTGTACCAGCAGCCATTCTATCATTCAGAAGTTGCTGAGCTTGTGCACTTTTCGTGGCCCCTTCAATAGCACGATCATGAAGCTGATTAATTCGGGCCATCAGCCGAACAATCTTTGCCTCATCATCGGTAGCAGAAGGCAAGAAAGAAGCAACTGTCGAGGAACTTTTCGCGACATTGAATAGTTCTTCAAGACGCTGCTTGGTAATATTTGCTTCGCGCACGGCAACGCCTAATCGACCAATCAGACTATCAACCTGATCGGTAGAGACGCCTGCGAGAGCAATTGGTGCACTAACAGTATCTTGGAATCTTTTAACAGCTGCTTCAGCAATAGCGATGCGATCTTGTAACGGCTGTAAGTTAGCAGCGTTAGTAAGATTTTCACGGACACTATTACTAGCTGTGAATAATCGTGTTAAGACTTTCGCAACAGAAATATCCAAATTCTGGAAGTCAGTGACACCAGTCGTTGCAAGATCGTTAATAGCCTTTTGTAGTGCTTGGATGTTGACACCACCAGCAAGAATTCGCTTGCCGATGTCATCAATAGGACCAAGCAGCTTAACTAATTGGGCTGGGTCGATTGCAGCTTGAGGTACAAAAGCTTGTTGTAGCAGTCCTTGAATATTTGTGGCGTCTAATTGATTCTGTTGTGTTGCAGCATCGGCTTGTTTTTTAGCAGCTTGAACATCATCGAACTTATCTTTTAACCGTGTTAACTGCGCGATAAGATTGATGATGCTTCGTTCATCTTTGGAGAAATCAAGACCGAACGATTGAACAGTACCAGTTCCTTGTGCTGTATTGTAGAGTTCAACCAGGCGCTGTTGCGTGATACCACTATCTCGAACCAATACACCTAGACGACCAATCAATGTATCAACACGGCTTGTAGATAAGCCGGCGGCAGCAATTGGTTGCGAGAAAGTTTGTTGGAAAGCCTGCAAAGCTGCATTTGCTGTCGCAATGCGTTCAGTCAATGGTGCCAACTGCGGCTGATTAGCGAAGTCAGTTAGAGCTTGTTGACCACGAATTAATGAACCAATTAGTCGAATCGTTGTGCTATCTAGCTTCTCAAAGTTAATGACGCCAGATTGAATATTGCTGAGAGCTTTCGTGAACTCGTTAACATTCGTAAGGCCCTTCGCAATGCGATCAACAATCGCTCGAAGTGGGGCTTCGACCTTTGCAAGCTGATCGGCAGTGAAGTTACCAACAGGTACGAACTGTTGCCGTAACTGCGACTCAATAACTTGAGCAGCCGCAGTATTCTGTTGAGTGTTGACAGTAGTTTGATTTCTTGTCTTAACGACTTCATCAAACTTGTTCTTGAGACGATCAAGCTCTTGAATCAGTCGAGTGATTTGAATCTCATCCTTCTTGAGATTCGGCAGGATAGAATCAACACCACCCTTAGTTTGGGTAGCTTGATAGAGTTCTTCAAGCTTTTGCTTACTGATCCCGCTCTCACGAACAAGAATCGCAATTCGCGAAATTAACGAATCAATCCGATCTGTTGAGAATCCAGCAGCAGCAATAGGCTGTGAGAAGGTCTGTTGGAAAGCTTGCAGAGCAGCACTCGCCGTTGCAATTCGTTCTGTCAGTGGTGCAATCTGTGGTTGATTAACAAGATCAGTAAGATTCTTTTGAACACGCACCAAAGATCCAATGAAACGGATTGTTGTTGCATCCAGATTCTGGAAGTTAACAACACCGTTTTGTAGATTACCTAATACTTGAACAAGTTCGTTAACACTAACCCTTCCACGAGCCACGCGATCTACGATATTACGTAGTGGTGCCTCGACGCGAGCAAGCTGCTCGGCCGCAAAGTTTCCAGCTGGTACAAATTGTTGCCGAAGCTGTTGCTCAATAATCTGAGCGGCAACTGCGTCTTGCTGCTGACGTACTGTTTGACCTTGAGTTGCAACATTACGTTCAGCTTCTCGACGAATACGTTCTTGACGACGTAGATTAGAATCAAGTGCACGTTGATCGGCTCTTGCTTGCTTCTCGGCTGCGGCTTCGGCAGCGGTACCGAAATTATTATAGGCTTGTGTTAATCCAAGTGCAGCTTGTTGTAGTTGACCAATAGCACCAGTTGCTTGAATCGCACCATTTCTAGCAGCTTCAAGAGCAGCAGTCAATGCGTTATCTCGACCACCTTCAAACTTGGTGGTATCAATAACAGCTTGGATCATTTGACGGCGAGCAGCCGCATAGGCTTGCAACTCGCCTGGACTGGCGACCGCAGGTACGGCTCCTAGTCCAGCAGTTGTGATTGCCTTATCAACATCTTTCGCCGCGTCACGATTACGTTCACGCCGTAGCTGATCTGCTTTCTGTTGAGCATCAGCAACTTGTTGAGCCGCAACAATCTGTGCTTGAGCCGATTGTTGTGCAGTCTGAGCTTCAGCCAGAATACTCGCAGTGATTTGTCGGTGCTGCTCTTGTACCCGACTTAATGCTTCGATCTGCTGCTGTAGTGTTACAGTCTGTTGAGCGATTGCAGCTGTAGTAGCTTCAACATCAGAAGCACGACTGCGATTGATTGTCTGTTGAAGACTTTTCTTAACACTTTCAAGTTTGTCTTGTAATCCAGTTACTGCTGCTGCTGTGGCATTCGTCGCCTCAGCAATCTGATTAAGTGGTGCAGCAGTTAAGGTTTGGACACTTGCAGCAACCGGAGCGAAATCAGGCAGTCCTTGTTGCGTACCTGCGCGCTGCTTCAAGCCATCCAACTCGCTATTGAGTTTCTGGACAGCTTCGAAGCCAAGATTAAAATTCGCAATATCAATCTGAGGAAGTCTAATTCCAGCCAGATTACCTAGAGATGTAAGCTGCTCTCGTAGGTTGAAGACAATGAATAGTGCTTGATTGAATCCGTCAGTATTAAGCTGCGGTAGTTGCAGATTCTGAATAGCTTGCAAATTCTGCAATTGTCGAACAAGATCTTCAACAGTTCTAGCAGCTTGCGGGAAATTAGCTGTCGTAATCGTAGGAAACTGAAGATTTTGTTGCCCGATGACATTTTCAATAGCAGCTCGCAGACTTTCAACAGTCTGTCGAGCATTATCAACATTGGTGCGATCGACAGCCGGCAACTTAATTTCAGTGACACGTCGAAGCTCTTCAAGCTGGGTAAGAAAATTTCTAATACCAGCTGTAGCTTCACTAAAACTTCCAGCATTAATCTGTGGCAAATTGATTGTAGTCTGTGATGCTAATGCATCCAGATTCAATCGCAATGTATCGATAACAGTGATAGCGTTCTGGTACGTTTGAACGGGGAACTGTGGTAATACGAGTGTACCAAAATCTCGTAGTGAACCAAGACGCAAAAGAATCTGTTCAATAACGCCAATAGCGTTTTGAAGTTCTTTGGTATCTGGAGGCCGAATAGAAACAGTTCCAAATCCTTGAACTCGTTCTAGAGTTGCAAGGAGCCGTTCAGCACTAGCCACACCCGCTGAGAAATCAACTGCCGTTGCTGGGAAACTGACTGGATTGATTTTGCTAATGTCGCCAATGACATTGCGAATGATATCGACAGAGGCACGAACACTATCAACCGTAGCTCGCAAGACAGATACATCAATCGCAGGTGGCGCGATTGGTTGTGCAAAGTCTTGTCGCATTGCGAACAGAGCAGTTCGCAACGCATCCATACTTTCGCGAAGAGTTATAAAATTCGCTTCACCTTGGATTGTCGGCGCGTGGATTGGTGTTGCAAACGTCGTTCGGATTGTTCCAAACGCGCCCTGTACAACTTCGAGATCTGTGATATACTTACGCAGAGATTCAACATTCGTAATGTCGGGTGCCTTAATAGCTACACCGAAATCAGTACGAATGCCAGTTAGTGTAGTCTGTAGATTAGTCGCGGTCGTAACGAACTGTGCAAACTGTTCAGAATTAATCGCACCAACATTGATTGGTTGTGCAAAATTATCACGAAGCAGCCTGAGACTTGCGATTAAGTCTTGAGTTTGACCAGTGAATGACGATAGTGCAATTGCACCGATTCGCGGACCAGCGATTTCAACGTTGAAAGATGTTCTAAGTAGATCAAGCTGTTGGCGAGTAGTTGTAACAGACTGTAAGAAAGTTGTGAAGCTATCGCCAACAACCGTAGGTGCGGCAATCTGTTGGCCCATTGCTGCTCGCAATGCGGCCAAGCTTTGAAAGGTTCCTTCAGCATCGGTATTGAAAACCTGGAAACCACGAGTGTCAATCGTGGGGCCTTCAAACCTTACAGTTAGCTGACTACGTAGTAATCCAATAATGCGACTGACTTCAATCGCACTATCACCGAAAGGTAAGAACCCACTAGTTGAGATTGTTGGAGTTGGCGTTGCAGTCCGAAGTTGAGTCAGCAATCCAGCATATGTTTGCTGGGTTGTGATTACTTCCTTCTGGAAGGTCTGCAAGCCACCAACTTGAATGGTTGTGACATCAATCTTAGACGTTAGATCTGTCCGCAATGCAGCAAAAGCTTGTTGAGCTTCAACAAGTGCTGCGCGCAAAGGACCAACGCCTGTAACTGGTACAGCCGTTGCAAGAAGTGTACGAAGTGCTACAAACTCTTCACGAAGCTTTTGTGATTCTGTTTGAGCAGCCTTAATCTGCTCAGTATTGATTGTCGGACTAGCTTGCAAACTTTGTTGCGAAGCAAGCTGTTGTTGGAGTTGTGAGAAAACTCCAATCACTTTGTCTAACGATCCAGAATCAATAACAGATGCATTAACAGGTCGTTGCGTTGCACTACGAAGAGTTTCTTGAACATTGATTGCACGTTGTGCGGCAGCTGTGAAATCTTCAAGACCCTTAACTTGACCACCACGAGGACCAATGCTCAGATTAACTTGTAATTTTTCAAACGATTCTGTTAAGGCTGTTAATGTTAATTCCAGTCGCTTGGTGACCGGATCAATTTGTCCGACTGAGCCAATGAACTTGTCAACAGCACCAGATTGGCCAGCAAACAGTTCTTGCAACTTTTTAAGTTGCGCTTCTGTTGCGCCAAGATCTGTCGATAGTGAGATTACTTCATTCTGATCTGCCATTATTATCTCACTGTTTGTTGTTGGCGGAGTCGGATAGGTGAACCGTAACTAGGCCGACCGTTGCCAAATGTTATCGATGTTTTGGTGATATAGGCCCCGAGTCTGGGTAGTCTGCCTCTTAGATTTCTCATCTCTGTTATGAAGGCCGCTCTACCCGCTGCAAAGGAACCCCAAGGTTGTTTTGATACTAATCCATATTGATCTTCAATAGCATAATAGAAAACTTTTGTCTGGAAAGTGAATGTTAATCGATTATTCACCCACTTGAATAATTCTTCTGGTGGGGTAGATAGAGAAGCGCCTGACTCTGGCGTCTTTGGCAGAGTCAGGCTGCTTCCTGGTGCACGATAGGTTAATCCAGTTCTCCTTGGAGCGATTGGGATTGCAACACCCAACGCTCGGCCAACATTGGCGAATGAGCCTTTCGCCATGCCAGTCTGAACAGGAACCAGAGGACTTGCTGCACGAATGAAAGCTCTTGCGGCTTTCCGAAACTGCGTTTCCATAGCATCGCGAACGGCTTTTGTATAACCAGCGGAATCAAAGTTAAGAACATTAACCGTTCCATACACTCGCATTAGAATATCCTCTGTCCCATTGCGGCCATCACATAACCTGCAACCTCTTGGTCTTCGAGATCTCGTATCTGGGAATATGCAATCATTTCTGCTTGCGTTAATAGATCGCAGTCGTCCCAATTGTCTTTGACATTGGGTGGTTTGATTTTTAGTCTTTCGCAGGCGCGCCACTTGGCGTAGTTGACTGTTCGGTTTGGAGGGAGGACGATTCGAGGGCCGCTTCCGCCTCCGCTTGCAAAAAATTGCGTCGAGCCTCCTCAATCTTGGCGTCATCAAGTGCGTTTGCAGCGGCAACGGCATTCAGAATACGAACCATTTCCATCTCAGCCAATCCAGATTGCCTGAGTTCTTCCTCGTAGTTTGGCCAAGTGTCGGGATTAGAGAGGTCAACAGTCTCCCACTCTAATCCCGGAGTAATTTCAAGACTCTTCAAAACAATCCAAGCTGCTCGCTTCCGTCCATAATCCAGAATAGCCCGCTTGAACTTCGGATCATGGATATCTTCAATCTTTTCACCACCACGCTTCATCTTAGTCGGAGGTGACGGTCGCGGGCACAGCTTATCGAATTCAGTATAATCAACAACAGCTTGGGCTTTGAAGATGAGGTTGTCGCCCGTCCCCCGAGGAAGGACGACAACCTCGATGTTCTTCGAAACAATCTTTTGACCATTCAGCTTCATAACAGATACTCCATTGTTAGGGGATCAAAGAATCATTGCTTAGGCAGTCGTCACACGGGTAACAGTGGCTTCCTTCACATTGCACTTTCCGGTCATCGAAATCTGACCATCGCGAGCGTTGTGATCAAGCTGTTCCCACCGGAAATCTTGCAGCAAGATAACCTCGTCCTTAGCGTTCGAGCAAGGCGGGTTGTAATAGATTTCAATATCAACAGCGTAAGGCTCGCAACTATCAGCCGAAGAACTGGTCCAACCAGAAGCCTCACCACGCTGCTTAATAGCATCCTCGATAGTGGGAACCTCACCCGTATCAGCCTTGATGAACTCCCACGTGAAATCGAGGCGAACCTCGACCGGCTCCTCATCGCCCTCACGCACAGTATCAAGACGACCACGATCCCGGATATACTCGATATTACGCTTCTCGGTATACTGCATATTACCTTCACCGACCGTAACCTCAATTTCGTGAGGCACAACGGTGACAACAGCATTATCAGCAACCGCTGCCGAAAGTCCAGGGCTGATAGTGATTGACGTAGTCGGAGAACCAGTAGCCGCAGTAACAAGATGTCGCGTTAATCGAGCTTCAGTCGCTTCAGCCGAGCCAGCGATAGTGACATAGTCGCCAACAGTTAATGAACCAGTGAAACCATCAACAGTGATACTGGTTGCACCTGTGGAGTAACCAGCAACATTGTTAACAGCACCGGCCGGATCGGCAGGACCAGCATAGCCGTCCTTAATAATGATCGTCGCGTTTTTCAGATCAATAGCAGCATAGACCAGACGGAACGGATTCGCAAGTAGGAACTGCATTGTTCTCACCTCTCTGTTAATTCCATCCTATAATGAGCTTCCACTGTACTCACTAGGATGTTATTGGTATCCTGAACTTGGCCAAATTGTGTGACAATAATCGCTTCTTGTCTACCAGTCTGAAGAATCAAACACCCAAGAAGACTTTGATCATCCTCATCACCAGTGCCATACTTATACACATTAATAAGATTGGTGAATGCAGCAACTGCAATCCCAGTATTTCTGTGTATCTTATGGGCATCCATTTCATCCTTGATCGATGTTACCAAAATATTGATTTCGACATCAACAATGTAACATCCCTTACTTACTTCTTGAATATTTGGTCCATTCAACCTGAACTCTAGATTATCAATCGGATTACTTAGGCGATCATGCCCTTCAACAAACATTGGAAGAGTTTGTTTCCTGGCGTCAAAATGCTTTGAGCATGATGCCCAAATCCAGCGAGGCCAGTGTTGTGTATTCACGGCACGTTCCTCGCTCTGCTTTGAAGGTGTAGCTCCTCGATAAGATTCTCAGTGATGATTCTAGCTGGTTGCTCTCCTATTGTTTCCTCTAGTGTTAGTAACACAGCTGTTCGATCATCATGCAGTGTAGCATCCTTGATGTTATATCGTTGAGTATTAATTACAACATAATCATTTGGTCGAACTTCATAGGTTGACGGATAATCATTAATATCAATAATGACAATCCGCTTACCTTGATCGATTAGCCCGCCATATTTGAAAGTATCTCCAGACCCCGGTAGCATAAGAGCAGTCCGAACAACTTGTCTTGGGAGCAGTACAGCGCGGTCAATCTTGAAAACTAACTTAGTTAGTGTCTTAACACCTGTTTCAAGATTGACCGCACTGCCAACACGCGTATATAATTCAAGCGAGACTGAATAATCTTGCTTAAAAGTATATAGAACGTGTTGAATGAACGTGGTGTTCATTACTCCCCCATAATTGACCTTAGTCGTTCAACAGCGATTTCAACGTCACTATATGTAGATGGTGAAAACTTATCAACATCATAACTGCTTGCTGATAAGAAAATCAACTCATCTTCAATTAATCCGAGATAATAGATCTCGGTCATTTGGACACCTTCCAACTCGTAATGATGCCTGAGCTTAGAATCACTCGGCATATTCTTCGTAACCTGGGTGCATCTCCCATTTTTGATTACATCTTCTAGTATACGGGTATAGTGACTATCTACCTGTAACTCGAAGTTGTATTTCTTAAGAGGATCCTCCTTTTCTGGTTTGCTATGCCATCCCAACAAAGCCCGCACTGTATACGGTTTGCCTGGGGTCGGCAAGCCACCACAATTGTGACCATGAAAAATTAGACATCGTTGTAGATCTCTAATCTTTCGCATCTCGTCGAGGGTTTCAAGAAATACAGCCAACTTTTCTATCTGTTGGATGTATGTTCTTTTACGCATTTTGCGTACAATTTTAACAAACCATACGCTTATTACGTCTTTGATTCCCGCGAAGATTGCTGCGATCAAAATTGTAGCACCTGAAGCTAATGCAATCCATACAGTTTCCCAGGTGCTCATGGAGTTCTCCTTAGGCCAGAAGAACGGCGCCCAACAGAGGCTCAAGAACCTTGATACCGCAGAGAAGGTCAAGAGTAACTCGCGTACCCTGTGCCTTACCATCATAGGTCATAACGACACGGACACCAAGACCGTTATAGTTAACATTGGCTGCCCGAGCGCCAGTGCCCTCGCGAGGCAGAGCCAGCGGCCGCACAACCAGAGCAATCGCATTCCGGTGGAATGCAAGATTGTAATTCCCAGCCGGCCCGATATTAACAGCAGCGTCATCGACCAGAGCAACGTCAAGCGGACGATCAAGCGTAATACCCGTTGTGCCAGTGACGGCAACAATCGTGTAATACGGATTAGTGTCTTGAGAGTTGCTGGTTGACGTACCGAAGCTGACCATCTGGCCAACCTGCGGAGCAACCGTGAACGTATCAACCGTCAGTTCCTTAGCGTAACCAACAGCGTAGCCAGAAGCATTGTTAATCGCGCCGGGGACGTACCGCGTAATCACGGCGTTGTCAACAACGTCGTAACGCAGACCCGGCCAGAAGGTAACGCTAGTAGGAGTAGCGCCACCAACACTGCTAATAATACGCTGCGGAGTCATATCGCCAGCAACAGTGAACCAACTGTTAACAGGCAGTGCCGCAGACAGACCATCAACCGTCATAGTCGTGGTGCCCTTAGCGTAGCCAGCAGCGTTATTCACAGCACCAGTAACAACACTATTACCACTCAGAATCGATGGCGAATTCTGACAGGTATAGGTATTGTAACCAAACTTGCGACCAAGGTAGGCTTCACGGATAGCCGTACCATCATCACCGACCTGCTGAGCCTGCGTGAACAGATCCAGCTTCAAATAATCCGTTTCCGTGTTGGAAGTCAGAATAAGATTACGGCCATTCTCGTAAGCCTTATTCTCGTTCATCACCTGTCGCATATCGAGCAGGTGAGCAACGGTGCCGGCGGTGCCAAGCTTGCCACCACGATTGTGGATGAACTTCGGATACTGACCAAGAACCATGCGATCGATGAAGCGAGCATGAGCCAGCATAGCAGGCATCATGTACTCTTCAACAAGACCCTTCATCGACTTCGACTCTTCACCATCCTTGATGATGAAGCTAACGTGAATGTGCTGATCGAGCTTCACAGGCACGTTAGTAGCCGAAGCATCCTGATTCGTGACATCGTCATCATTCGTCTTACGCTTGGCTTCGAACTCGCCAGGCTTACGAGTGTTGACGGTATCGCCGAAGCTGGCAATCTCATCCTCGAAGTCGCGATGAATCAGATTCGCAACAACCATATTCTCTTCGAGAATCGCAAGCGATTCCTGTGCCCAAATCTCAGGCACAAACGGATCGAGAGAATTGGCGTACACTAGAACGAACGGAGAAGAATAGAGAAACATGCATAATCTCCAATTAGTTATTCTTGCGACCCATGCCTTCTTTCTTACGCCACTCACGGTACTTAGCAGGATCTTTCGCCAAAGCTGTTAGATCCTGCTTTCCGCCCTTACCAACTGGAGGATTACCACCTAATCCACCAGTAGCGGTTGACTTAAAAAGATACCCGTACCTTGGCATCTCTTTCATCCTCTTGACTGCCTGCTCCACAGTCAGATCAAGAGTAACCGGCTTACCATCCTTGTCAGTATCAGTGAACTTAACCTTTGGCGTGAATGTCCCAAGCTTATTGCCCTCTTCGTCAGTCTCTTCGGCCAGCCGGGTATTTGGCCCAAGAATCGAAATGAGAGCGTCGGGATCAAAAGCATCAGCGCGAGTCGCCTCACCAATAATTGAAGTATTGATTGTGCTAGACACGTAGCGGCTCTGCCAAGTGTCTCGGTCAGCGGTGAGTTGCTTGACCTGTTCTTCGTACTGCTTCGACAGCTTCTCTCGTTCCTTACTAGCCAACTGCTCTTTCGTCAGCATCGAATTTTGAAGTTCTTCCAGACGATGTGACAATTCCTGCTTCTCTTTGTCGTTCAATCCTTTCGCTTGTTGGAGTTTCTCCAACATTTTGATTTGCTTCTCAGTCTCTTTCTTTTGCTTCTCTAATTGTTCCTTATGCTTTCGCCGATCTTCTGCTAGAGCTTTGTTGAATTCATCCTGTGTGAATGATGTCTTGCCTTTTGCACTTGGTGGCAGATCATCTAGATTAGTACCATCGTCGTTATTAACTTGGGTACCATCGTCAGTACCTTCGTTATATACAAGCCGGAAAGACTTCGCCCAAAGATTACTATACATGGAAAATTCCTTACACCCTACTGAGGAGAATCTCTCTTGGATCCCGTAGATACGGAGCAAGATATGCCCACGCAGCATGACTAACAATGCCTGCTCTAACACTATTAGGAACCACTGCACGGTCGTAGGTTGTCCGCACAGAAGAGATACCCTGAGATGTTACGCTCAGGTTTGATAATTCAACTTGCGATATAGCTCCAGCTAAAAGATGAGCAGCTTCTTCATAACAAGCACGTTCAATGTCTATTGGTACATCCGTGTCAGTACCTCTTGGAAATTGAAGCGTTTGAGTAGTAGAGGCAAGATCGCCAGCAAAATTCAACCGATCAATAGCTCTAGTTGCAGCGATTAATGCTTTCACTTTGTCGTCAATACTGGCTAATGCCCACTTACTACCAACTGGTGTGAAAGCATTATACAATGCGATATAATCATTTGATCGATAAGCAGAACCATAATACTCAACACCAGTCTTATTGACGAAGACAGCAATTTCAATCTCAATCTCATCGCCATCACTTAGATTCAAAATCAATGAAATCTTATACTCACGATTAAGAACACCATCACTGAGATTCAATAAGATTGCCTTACCAACTGCAATCACATCATCATCGTCAGTCGTGATTTCAGTATCATTGACAGCGACATCATTCAATGAGATTGTATTATCTGTTCTTTGCGATGACAAGATACCTGTTAAGATAACATCATCATCAAGAGTATCAGTAAAATCAATTGTGAAGATAACGGTATCCAGCGTATCTTTCACTAATTTTTGTATTAGCTGGATCACTAGTGTACCCTCACTACCGTACTACGTTCGATTTGTTTTGGCACCTTCACAAAGACACGTTTGATTCTGGATTTTACAAGCGTTACAGTCTGGCTTAATGTAATAGTCGAAGACGTTTCTTTGACTGATGGATCGCTATAGATACCACTAACTGTTGCGACACCAGTGGAACTACCAGCAGCACTAGAGGTAATGATTCCAATACCACTAACAGTTGCGATACCGTTAGAAGAACCAACTCCACTGCTACCTTGAGTTCCAATTCCAGTAACAGTAGCTAATCCATCGGTTAGACCAGCACCAGCATTGATTGCTAATGCAATGCCACTAACAGTTGCGACACCAGTAGAACTACCAGCACCAGCTGTCTCAGTCGAAGATCCATCAACAGTTCCGGTACCAGTCGAACTGCCGGCACCAGCATCGATTGCAGAACCAATTCCACTAGCTGTTGCAATACCAGTCGAAGTACCAACACCACTTCCGATTGTGATGCTGATTCCACTGACCGTTGCAAGACCGTCAGCAGAACCACCAACACCACTTCCGATTGCAGCACCAACTCCACCAGCAGTTGCAACACCATCAGCAGAACCAACACCGGAGTTACTGCTTGACGATCCACTAGCCGTAGCAATACCATCCGAACTGCCGGCACCAGCATTGATTGATGATCCTATACCACTAACTGTTGCAAGACCATCAGAGGAACCAGCACCAAATGTACTAGTAGAGCTTCCAGAACCAGTTCCACTACCATCCGAACTGCCGGCACCAGCATCGATTGCAGAACCAACTCCACTAACGGTAGCTAATCCGTCAGAGGCACCAACTCCAATATTGATTGATGAGCCAATTCCACTGACAGTACCGACACCGGTAGAACTACCAGCACCAGCATCGATCGAGGTACTGATTCCGCTACCAGTACCAACACCAGTGGTACTACCAGCACCACTGTTGATGGAAGCTCCAACACCACCACCGTCTAATCCAGTACCTGGACCACTACCAACGCCACTAGAGATTGCAACGCCAATTCCGCTAACTGTTGCTAATCCGTCAGAAGCTCCAACGCCACCGGCATTGACTGCTTCGCCAACGCCTTCAACAGTTGCGATACCCGCAGCACTACCAGCACCCTCGGTCGCTGCTCCAGGAACAGGATACCGATTGTAACTGGGGTATCGTAGTGCTGGGAAAATTGGCATTAGTTCAGGCTCTCAATGGTGTAATCCATACCAGTTAGTGTATTAGATGCACTTGCTGCGCTCCAATCAGCCGTCAATGAAAGATTTGCAGCAGCAGTCAGATCAACCGTAACTGCCGCAGGTGCGTCGTAACCAGACAAACCAAAAACATTTGTCACAACTGTTCCAGCAGCAGTATGAACGCGAGCCACACCCCAAACAAGAACAGAACCAGTAGCACCATTCGCACGAACTTGGAGGTATGCTTCGATATCCCAGTTCACATTCGAGACACCGCTACCAGTTGTGATTGCTTCAGTGATTGCAAGAACTGTACCAGATACCCCACCCCAACGAATTGCAAAAGTAATTGTCGGAGTGGCAGTTGTCGAAAGCTTACCGAAAGCACGTAATCGAAGCTTTGCACCATCACTAAGAAAATTAGCTGGTACATTGAAATCGGGAAAAATAATTGATTCAGTCGTTGTATTGGCAACTGGTGTGCCGTCTGCTGTGGCACAATATAGCGTTTGATTCCAAGTTTGTTTCATTGCGGTTCCTTATTTTGTGCCACCAGCAGTGAAAGGTGCTGGCCTAAGATTATACTTACTACTTAGCTTCGGTGATCGTGTTACAGCAGAATCCCAAGGATAGTAACTCTTGTTACCGAGATTGTGCAGATAAGTTCGTTCATCAGTTGTTAGTAATCTTTTCCATTTTGCCCAAGGCCCAACTTCTCCCACAAATTGCATTCCAGCTACTTCGCCGGGAGCAGATCCAACTTCATTATAAGCTACTTTGAATGGATAACTTGTAACTTCAGCAGGACTGAAAGCACCAGACATTGTTTGGAAAGCGGCATTATCTAGACTAATTCTTGCTGTCTTGGTTGCTGCTTCATATTCACAATATACTGAGTGTGAAAGATTATCTGATATCGTTACCGAGGGGTAGTAAAAATTAGCCCCACCACCATCGCTTACTTGGAAATACAATGTAGACGGTGGATAAAAATCAAGACTCCATTCAATAACACTACCAGTTACATTGAACTTCCCAAGAATATGTTGATTATGTCCTGGATTCAATGTTGTAATTGCAATCCATGCAAATAAGGAATGGTCATAATGCCCACCATTCAAATCACTACCATTGCATCTTAGACTTTTTTCTGCTGCGCGTCCAGTTGTCGCACCAGTGAAAAAATATGAATCTAAAAACTTAGCGCCCATTGGCAATACTGTCGGTATACTTGGTACAATGGAATGTGCCCATTCATCTTTTGTACCATTAATACTAATTGATTGGTAATTAGTTGCCATATCAAATTCATAGATGATATGACACCATTGCCCATTAGTAGGTGTACCAAAAGTTGTTGCTTTGATTGGACAAAGTGTTGGATCTGTTGTTGCCCAACCTTGGTCGCCCCAGAATGTTAAGTCGCCAGTTATTTTTCTATAGTACACTAACCATTCAACATCGGCGGCTGCTGCTGAACCATATTTTCCAACAATGTAAGGAACTGTTGCATCGGCCGGTGTCGGTGCGTCCAAACAAACCCAAAATGAAAATGTTTTCTTTCCACCTACTTTTGTATTAACAAGAGTGGGAATCCTTAGCCCATACTTATCTGGCGAATTCATCCACTGCGTGCTTCCATTAAAATCTGCTGCTGTTCCAGTTCCACCTGGACCTGTACGACTACCAGGTGTTCCAGCTGAAGTCAAATCAGGAATTTTGCCAGTTGCATCTGCAAGATCTGTGCCACTAGTTAGATTAAAATAGAAGCAAGGATCGACTTTTAATGAAGCAGTTATATTAGCATAAGTTCTGCCAGAGCCAGAATTATACAAATCATCTTTCTCTGATTGCGTTAGAAGACGATTCCAAGCACCAAAATAACAGAAACCACCATTAACAAGATGACCGCCACTTGAACCCATAATCCAAAGATCTTGTTGATCTTCGCGGCCAGGAAAAATCGAAATTAGATTATTGCCGCGACCTGTGAGATCAATACGATCATGCCCAGGCAATTCGTTCATCTTATAAGCAGCAACGCATTGATCTCGCAGTGACATTTTTACTCCTCACCAGAAACACGAGCAATAGCACTCACCGATGCAGCAGCAGTGACGCGAATACCTAATCGATCACCACCACCAATAATGATTTCTCGCCCAAATGGTGCTTGCCAAGTATAACCTTGTTGTGGATGAACATACTCAGTCAACAAAACATCACCAGCCGTTGGCTCACTCGTCGAAGTGTGCTGAGCCGTTGTCTGAATAGTCTCATCCCAATCATCTGGATCTTTTCGCAATGTCAAACTAGACATTGTACCGCCGGTTGTTTGTCGCAGAACATCAACACGGATCGGTTCTGCTGTATTACTAGTGCCATTGAATGAGACGCTAATCTCATCAATTTTTACTTTGTGGTGCGAAGCTGCAATAATTTGTAGTAACGTTTTTGCAGACGTACCAGTTGTAATTGGATCAGTAACACCTTTGAAACGATTACCAGCCATATTAACTCCTTACCAATGTTTTTCGGCTGGCTGGTCAAAGACTACTTGATTCATCTTTCGTCTTTGGATACATCTCCCGCCAGTTGATGCTGTGTAATGTACGGTAACTGTTATGTGATCTACATTAGCGTCAGCGCTTACCATATTTGTTGTTACAACCGTGTAAGCAACACCAAAATTACTTGCATTGATGTCACTATAAGACCAAGTATTACTCCACAGATCCGAAGCACCACCAAAACTTTGAATAGTATCTGTGCCGGATAGTGCAGAGCCACCCTTCTCCGTAATCTGGGTGACTCCGCCTTTCATCAATTTGCAATAATCGATGACATCAGTACCACCATTTCGCTCAACGTCAACAATAATGCCATCGATTGTAGCTCCCGCTGGTATGGTGAATCCGAAATCTGTTGCTCGGAGTTCTCCACACTCATCAACATCAGCTAATGAGATTGTGGCATAACTATTATTTGAGGTCTTAACGTGGGTTGGGCTAAAACTCCAGAAAGCAGTGCCACCAGAGCTAGTAGCCGCATTAGGAGAATTAGGCCCTTGGCTTGCCACGATTAATCCTCAGTAATAGTTGTACCAGTCGTAAGACGAGGAGTAACACCAGTATTAGAAATCACAATATTCGGCGTCACAGTGCCCTTATAGAGCACTTTCCCCGCACCAGAAGAAGCCGTACCAACTGCAAAGTGCGTAGCAGTCTGCGGAAGATTAGTTGAGTTCGTTGGATTCGGGAAGTCCTGATTAGCCGCAAGGACAACCGTGTTGGTAGAAACCGTGAATCCGGAACCACTTCGAGCAACTGCCACGCGAGCGTAGCTAGTATAGTTACACTCATTAGTAGTTTGGTCGCCAGCCTCACCAACATCTGCCGTATGTAACGAAAGATATAAGTTGGTCAGAGGTGTTGAAGCTGCATTATCGGCAAGATTCGCAATCGCAGTAGCATTGAAAATGAGTTTCAGAAGATCATTTTCAAAAGTATTGCCCTTAGACATTACTTACCCTCTCCCCTGGTTTTGTCAGTTGGAACATCATCGGTCGTTGTGTCGCGACTTTTTGCTTTCTCTTCTTTGGCATCTTGCTTAGGATTACCAGAAGCATCAGGAACACCGCGTGCGCCTGGATTATCATCCGGCTTAGATTGTGCTTCAGCAATACGAGCGAGTCGTTCAGCGTGGTCTTTCTTAGCCTTCTCGACTTCTCCAGCAGGATAACCACGTAGCCTACTAGCTGTTTCTAATGACAATAGTCCGATTTCTACATCACTCTTAATAATCTCTGGATCAGCTGTCATCGTTGTAGCACTATCGATTTCAATATCAATTTTCTTAACTTTTTCTCTTGCAATTCGCGAACCTAACATAATATGTGAGATTCGCTTACCGATCTCTTTCTGAAAAGTCATTGAAGGAACTTTGGTCATTAGTTTTTCAAGACCTTCAGCTTCATTTCGACGATCTTCTTCGGTACGAAGACTGTAGTTTTCTGGGTATACAATTGTAGCAATATCCTTACTACCTTCGTACATTGACCAAAATTCTGCAATCTTTCGTTCACCCATCTCAAGTGCAAGACCAATATAACTTAATCCAGTTTCAAGGCTTCGACTATCTTCTTGCTTACTTTCCGCAGAAGCCATCTTTGGCCCTTGCAGATTACTAATAGTAAGTTTCAAAATCTGTCGAATATCTCGCTTAAGTTCTTGTTGCTTCTCCATCGAAGCCTTAAGCGGTTCCGGTGATGGATGAATGAAATCTGGGCGTTCAACACCTTTTGGATATCTTCGTCCCTTTGATGGTCCTACAACGATTTCATCGCTCTTAGCTGTTGCACCTTCAGTTGCTTGACCAGGGGTTGTCGTGTTTCCAGTTGGGCGAAGATGAATACTGTCTGCTCGTGGTTCGTACTGTTCAGTATAGAATGGAAAATTGCTTTTCAAAGCGTAACTCATATCAGTTGATGCAAGATTAAGCAGTGCAATCTGATAATCTGCAACATCTGTTAGCAAACTTTCACTAATACTGACAGTTACAAATGGTATTTTGTTAATATTGAGAATAATTGGTTGATCTGTTGGTGTCCCAAACTGATCAATCATTTCTCCATGTTCATCATAAAAACATGCAAGAATTAATCCATCAATATCACGCCAAATTCTGCGAAATCGGGTGGTCACACCACTAGGAAATCCTGTCTCCTCATCATACGCAATAATGTTTTCTCGCAGCAAAATAGCCGCATATTCGTTGAAATCTGCTCCTTCATCAAGAATCCAAGACCTAATATCCTCAGCTTTGTACATATAGATATAAGGTCTTAATCCTTCGTTAGCTGCAATACTTTCACCAGCTAAGGGTGGCATATCAACATAGATTCCGACTCGTTCCATAGTCAGAAGTTCTGGTAGAATCTTGCAGCCCATGAAATAATTCATTGAGCTACCTTCAAGATCTACCCCACCATGCAAGCCAGTGATTGCTGATTGATAACTATCTGTCCCGCCAGCGCGAGTGATATCCACCATACGTTGATAGATCGAATCCTTAACTTCATTCACGCCAACTTTTGCAAATGCGGGACAATATGTTACGGCTTTCCTTTCGTCAAAATCACTCTGGGTTTCTCGCTTACTTAATCGCTGCAAATATGTATCGATGAACCTGCGTCCACCTTCATACGTGATTCGCCACTTATCCCATTCGCGAATCTTAAGATTATATTCTGGGTGGACAATCATTGCGATAGACATTTGCCGCTCCTGGGACTCAACGAATTTTGGTCATATTGGGGACTCTGTAATGTCTTGACTAACATTAAGACCCGCTGCAAATGGTAATGCGATTTCGGCATAATTTCTTGCGTGTGCGTAGTGATCTTCCTCATTACCTTTGATATATCGCCCAACTGGATTATCTTCAGCGTCTTTTTCATAGACTCGTACAAGACATTTCAGATGCTGTCGATATTCTAGTGGTGTATCAGCAGGTAGATCAATCATTTTGCCTCGAATTCGACCTAATGATAGATCTAACCAGGATGTTCTGTCTACAGTAATTGTGGGTTCACCACTACTACTAGCGACATCCTGTTCCTTACCAGCATGAATTTGTTTGCCTTGAACTCCACGACCATAGAAACACATTTTTACATGGCCCCAGAATCGCATAGCAAATTCAAATGCTTTTCGTCGTTCTGGATTAGCATCGATAACACAATGATGAACACCGTACTCTCGCATAAGATTGTCAAGTTGCTCAAAATGTTGAACCTTTGTGATGTTCAAAATTTTTGGCCTTGACTCTATACTCAAGTCTCCTACAACGTGTGAAGGTAATGTCCATTCATCGATTTCAACGTGTAACCACTTACCAACGTCTACACCCATCGTAATAATCTTATTGGCGTTGCTGGTTCCTCGCTTATGACTACGAATACATTCATCAATCATCCTGTCTGTTAACTTCGCACCATCTGTAGTGTGTGCAAGTCCGAGCTTAGAATTATATAATTCTTGCTCATCAGCAGGATTGAATTGTGCGCGTAAGAATGATTTCGCAATCTCTGATGGTCGGCAACGATTCGCAGATGAATACATTTGATTAATGTAAAATCCGCGATCTTCTCTATCCGTATATGTTGGGATCCATCTACCTTGAGCTAACCATTCGTGCTTATTTTCATGTGGCAAATAGCCATTGCATTCTTTGCACTTCAGATGGCTCTTTTCGATCTTTGGATCTAAGATATCTGTGCCAGTAATTTCCAAACAATCTGGAAAAGTTAGCTCAGTTAATCTTGAACAACATGGACAAGGAAAGAAGAAATGCTCTTGCGTGGTCTTCTGAAATAGAGCATTAATTCCGTAATTCTCAATTGTCGGCGTAGAAATCGCCCACGCTTCTGCTGTCATCTGACCTGACTGGCGTTCCATTGCGAGAGGAACATTATCCTGTTCCATCTCATCAACTTCGTCAAGAACCAGAAAACCAACAGGGATCGATTTCAATCCGGCTCGAGATTTTGAACCTCTAATGTAGAGATTAGTTGTTCCAGCCCGCTTATGACCAATATTCTTGACTTCGGAGAACAATTTCGCCAAATGTGGTGATAACTCTAATGCTGGATCGAAGCGAGCAGCAGAAAAATCACTTGCATCTGGCGTCTTTGTTGGTAACACATATAAGCAATCCACTCGTTCAATATCGAGTTTGAAGAACGTCCGATTCAAAACAGTCTCAGTATACCCCATCTGAGCTGATTTCTGACCAACGTTCAGCTGGGCAGTGCTGTCATGCATCTCTCGAAGCCAAGGGTGGTACTTGAATCGCCAGGGACCAGCAAAATCTTTCCCACCCATCACCCGACAAGCTTCTGCCCACCTTGAGCATGTAGTTAGAGATCGTCTTTTCAAGCCGGCAGATAATCTTTCTGCCATAAGCTTGGCCATGTTATGCATTATCTTTGACTACCACATGAGTATCACTGATTAATTTCATAATTGAGTCAGAAATCCGATCCAAAATAGCTTCATCTGTGATTTCTTTGGCGATTACATCAACAAAAGCGGCACCTAATTGAAGGGCTGCACTCTTATCGAGCAATGCACCAGTCTTTTCTTCGAGACGATGACAAGATACCACAAGCTTTTCAATCTTAATTACAATGTCAGAAAGCTTGTTGGAGAACATAATTAAGTCATTTGCCGTCTCGCAACGATTCATTGTCTCTTGTAGGATGACTCGCAGTACGCCGATTTCTTCACGTAAGCTCTTGACTTGCGGATTATCGGCCATTTCTTCGACTTGAGACTTCCATTTTGTCAGTCGAAGATTGCGAATCAGTGCTTTTTCTTGTCGCGATTCAAAACCGGTAGAGTGTGCTAGACAATATGGACTACCAGTTTGTGCGATAATCAGACATTGACCATGACCAGTTACTTGTTGACATCGCCTAGGATCAGATGGATATTCTACTCGTTGAACGCGTGAGGGGTCAGCCATTATTTGCATCCCTAATAACGGTCAAAATTTGACTCCAAGCAAGAAATTGTCGCTTGAATTCTAATTTTCGTTGTTCAATTTTCTCAAAAATAACACTATTTTCGGGCATTTTCAGGCCCATTTCTCGCCAAGTATTGAGAACAGTCGTCAAATCTCGTAACTTATTTGCTATTTTGATTAGTTCCCAATCTTGAAACGTATAGAATATGTCAGCAGTTGCTGGACTACGTCTGACCATACTCTATATCTCCTCGTAACCGTGACCGCTTGGGTCGGAACTCCCCTCAAATTCCGTTGTTGACTTCTTTGTCAACAAATTCCAAGCGGCCACGGAGACGCATAGGGGATACACATTAGACTCGGGTAATCTGATCCGCGACGGCTTCCGATACCCTAGCAATCATCCAACGCGCGACATGCGGCGTCGTTGATCGTACAACATTCACAGCAGCCGAACCACCCCAGACAGCAGCGTAAGTCAAGCCTTTCTGCTCCACGTTACAAATCACTTCGTAGGCGTCATTCAGCGGAATATATCCACCGACAAGCAGTCCAGCAAGACCAGTGGTTGCGGCCCCGACGAGGGCAAAGCCGCCAACCATCACCACTGCAACAGCCTTCAGAGCGTCTCGGAGCATGTGATCTCCTTCTGATTAATGGCCGCGAACTCGGACCTGAACACGCTGAACTTTCCGAACCTGAACCTTCTGAACCTGAAC
>CAZHSZ010000007.1:31838-34463 GCA_964535425.1 uncultured Candidatus Saccharibacteria bacterium
CTGAACCTGAACCTTCTGAACCTGAACCTTCTGAACCTGAACCTTCTGAACCTGCACAGCCTGAACATACTGCACAGGACTAACAACAACAGCCTGCACACAATCACAAGCCATCGCAGGGGAAGCAAAGAACAGGCAAATAATCAACATCGCAGCAATCGTCTTCATCACTGTTCTCCTAATTATTTCACAAAACCATCAATGTAATCCACAATCTGCCCGATTTCAGTATCTGTGAGTCCGGGTTTCGTGGATTTCGGTGGCATTTCACCCTTGTAGGTTTTGGTGATAACTTTGAGAGCTTGACGGTCGGTCAAGTTAACAAGATTACCATTTTTAATCAAGGTGAGATTACCACCACGACCTGATGCATTCTTGTCATCATGACAAGATGCACACCTTGTAGTAATTACTTTCAATCCGTTATTCGTAGTGGGTGGATTGAAAGGATCATTCTGCGGCTTACTAGCTTCTAGATTTTTAATGCGATTCTCAATCGCTTTCAAAGCTTCCAGAATGGACTGATTATTATTATTATCGCCGACGTAAGTAGCAGTATATAGAGGGATAACTTTCTGCACTACAACGGCGTCTTGGGCTGCTACAACGACACGTTGTCGAACAACACACGTCGCGTAGGCAGAGCAAGTAATTAATCCGAGAGTCAAAATGGCAAATAAGTAACGCATCATGGTCCCGCCTTCAAATATTTCATCAAGAGTGGGAAAGCTTCCTCTAGATGCTCGCGTCTTATGGTTTCGTCTTGTAGGAGACTAGCCAAAACCGGATCAAGATACTTTTGACCCTTCAGAGCAGCCAAGATTTTCTCTTTCGAGTAGCCTGTTTCGATAGCGATTGCATCGATATCGAGATCCGCTTCTTGATATTGAGTATGATATTTTGCGAAAGCTTTCGATAGTGCGTCGGCTTTCATGCCAGTGAGACTTAGTACAGTTTCATTATAATCAGAGACATCGCGGCGAATGTATTTCTCTAAGTCAGTGAGATACAATCTACGTAATCGCCGTAATTTTTCATAATCCGGACTTGTAAGTGCTACGTTTTTGGTGTAGACTTTTCGTCCCCAGTCCTTGATTGGCTGGATTCCGACCGTGTGACACCGTATGCAGCTATGTCCGATGTGGACTCTTTTGTCATTGCCCGGTGCCTGATGGTCCGCCGCAATGTTATCGGGAGCCGCATCTTGTCGATTGCCCTGAGCGTCACTGAGGAAGAAAGCAAAGAGTCCATTGGGAAGATTTCCATAGATCTCCTCGGCATCATGTTTGTAATCACCATTGAGATTCCGCAGGGCATTACGATTATCTTTCTGGTTGATTACATCCAATGTAACCCAGTAAGATCCAGTGATTGTTGCAAAACGTATAATCTGTCGATTATTAAGCGTAACACCACTGCGAGCAACAATCGCACGAATTTCTTTTTGGAGACTTTCCGCTTTCTTCTGATCTAACCCTACCAGGTCTTGGAAATCTTTCCGATTTTTAACCCTTAGCCAATCATAATAGCCAGTACCTTCACGATCAATCTGTTGCGAAGTCTGAACTAGGAACCAATCAGCCCTAACAATGGGAACTTGCGACTGTGTGAGAGCTAGAAGTTTGGTTTGATTCGTCCAGGGTGCCGAGGCTCGGATATCAAACGTTTTGACTACCCACTGTCCATTTTGCAATACCTGATAATCTTTCTTGATTGGTATGGTGAAATACGGATCAGGCAATGCGTCCCAAGTTTGTGCTTTGAATCCATAATCCCGGAGGTCGAGCCGCCATAATCCAGGACTAACAACATGAAGTTTGACTAACTCGGCCTCACGGGATAATGAATTCAGCCAAAAATTCAAAGTAGCTTGAATTTCAGCGTGACTACCTTTGAGATTGTATGCTGAAATATAGCGTACATGTGTTGCGGATGGTAATGATTGTGCATCTTTCGTCGCAATATCAATGCTTTCCTGCGGTGACATCGCGAGCAGTAAGAGGGGTATCACTGGATCCGATCTAATTTGAATTTCGCGGTTATGGCCCCCGACCGGCCAATAATCCAAATCTCGGCCGGCAAGTCCACACCATCCGGCGGTGGGGGTGCGACGGGAGGGCCGTATAAGGATACAATCCGAGAAATATCACCGGGTTGCGGTACCCGACGACCTGGAGCATATGTCGGTTCCATTAGGTCGCGAGTGCCTGGTCTAGCATGATCAAGACCAAGAGCATGTCCGATTTCGTGAGCAGCCACAGCTACCAAGTCAATACGATTCTGGGGTGGAGCCTCGGATACGATCCACGATTCCGAGGTATCGTATTTCTGTGTTAGGGATCGATCTGACCCATCCGGTAGCTCTGACCAGGCTAGGACTTTGAATGTTCCGTCAATCCGTCCGGTTGTGACTAGGATATCGGCTGGTGTGCCTTCCTCGAAACTGAGGCCACAGACTGACTGCCAAGAATCAAAAGCTTGCTGGAAGACACTTCTTACAACATCACGGGTGAGATTAGGCAGATTCCCAGCAACCTGCCAGCGAAGTCGCCTTTTTCGCCATGCTGCTAAGTTAGCTAGCATAGCTTCGGTGACTCCGCAGATGTGGATCACCTCCTCTCCGTC
>CAZHSZ010000008.1:0-32877 GCA_964535425.1 uncultured Candidatus Saccharibacteria bacterium
TTCCAAACTGTTAGCAGGAGTTCGATTCTCCTATCCCGCACAAAATAAAGAGTCCTGACGCGGAGCGTCAGGCGACTATATTTTGTAACGGGATAGGAGAATCGAAGGTGAGCGCGGGTTTACCAACTCAGCAGAGTTGGTCGCGCGAGCAGGGCCGAGCGGAATGAGGAGTGGCGACGACGAGTGAGCGCTTGGCCGAAAGTGTACTCACGGTTCTCCTCCCGCACCCACTTCCGACACTTCTCCTATCCCCGCCCTCCACATTTCCCCCGTGCTATCTTTTAAACATACCCGTGCGATTACCCATTAGCATTTTCCTATGACTTCATTTACCAAATACGCAGGTGCCGCAGTTTTCGCTCTCGTTCTCGCGTTTGTCGCGCTCCCGTCCGGAACACATGCCGCCTCTGACTGCGGTTTCACTCGAGACCTCTCTCAGGGTGTGGCCGGTGAAGACGTGCGCTGTCTCCAGAAGTACCTCAATGGCGCAGGGTTCGTGATTGCTGTAAGCGGCCCGGGCGCCCCGGGCGGAGAAACCTCCCTCTACAGGGCAGGTACTGCCGCTGCGGTCGCGAAGTGGCAGAAAGCGAACGGCATCACTCCAAGCGGTTCATTCGGGCCGGTCTCCCGCGCCAAGTACAAAATTCTCCTCATTGGTGGAGGTACCATCCCGACCCCTTCTTCCACCCCGGTAACGCCGAACTCTTCGGTAGTCACCGCCCGCCAAGCACTCCTCGACGCGCTCAAGAAGTACGAGCTCGCACAGAACGACTTCGATGATGCGGAAGACGACAATGACGATACGGGGAATGCAGATGACTTCCTCGCTGATGCCCGTGTAGCACTCATAGACGCCATGATGGACTTCCTGAACGGAAATCTCTCCGGAGCCATCACTAATGCGCACGATGCCGATGCCTCGGCTGAAGACGCTCTCGACGAAATCGATAGCGGTAGCAGCAATGATGATGAAGATGAAGGGAGCGCCCAGGACGCGATAGATGACCTCGACGAGGCCATAAAGGACGCGCAGGACGACATCGACAATGCGGATGATGATGGATACGACGTGGATGATGCGAACGATCTTCTGGATGAAGCGCGCGATAAGCTCGATGACGCTGAAAACGCATACGACGATGAGGACTGGAATGATGCGCTCGATGCCGCAGAAGACGGTCAGAATCTCGTAGACGACGCGCTCGATGAAATCGGCTCAACCAACAGCAACAGCGCTACGAAGAGCGAAGCGAAGAAGGCAATAAACGACGCGGAGGACGATATTGATAACGCCCAGGACGATATCGATAACGCCGAAGATGACGGGCAGGACGTCGATGATGCAAACGACCTTCTGGATGAGGCTCGTGATGCGCTTGATGACGCGAAAAACCACTACGATGACGGTCGGTGGAGCAAGGCAGTAGATAAAGCAGAGGACGCTCAGGACCTCGTAGACGACGCGCTCGACGAGATATAGAAAATCGATAGGAAAGTACAAAAGAACCCGCGCCGGAGGCGCGGGTTCTTTCGTGAGGGAAGTTGTGTACCAAAAAATGCACCGAGGAGTACCATGGGGAAATGGAACCGCTCGCCTCCCGCATACGCCCGAAAGACCTGAGCGAGGTCGAGGGTCAGGAGCATCTGGTAGGGGAAGGGAAGCCGCTACGCGTTGCGATAGAGAAAAAGCATAAGTTTTCCTTTATTCTCTGGGGACCGCCTGGCACCGGGAAGACGACGATAGCGCGCATCTATGCGAAGGCGCTTGATGCCGAGCTTTATGAATTGTCTGCAGTCTCAGCAGGGAAGGACGATATTCGAAACATAGTGGGGGATTCAGGAAGGGCGGGGAAACTCGCGCTCGGGAAGCCAAAGGTGCTTTTTCTCGACGAGATACATCGCTTCAACAAGAGCCAGCAGGATTTCCTTCTGCCGTACGTAGAGAGCGGGGAACTCACGCTCATAGGGGCGACTACGGAGAATCCATCGCTCGAGGTTGTTCCCGCACTCCTTTCCCGTTGTCGCGTATTTGTACTCGAGCCGCTTTCCGAAGAATCGTTGAAGGCGATAGTTAAGCGCACCAAAATCAAGATGGGGAAGGGAAGTTTTGATTGGCTTATGGGATATGCCAATGGGGATGCGCGCAAAGCACTCACGATGCTCGAGGGGGTGCAGAAGCTCTATGCAAACGTCACGATTGAAAATCTAAACAAAGCCGAAGAGTCTTCGCACCTGCGCTATGACAAGAAGGGGGACGAGCACTACGACACCGTCAGTGCATTCATAAAAAGCATGCGCGCCAGCCAGTCCGACGCCGCCATTTACTACATGGCGCGGATGGCTGAGGCGGGTGAAGACCCGCTCTTTATCGCGCGGCGCATGGTGATATTTGCCTCCGAAGACATCGGGCTTGCCCAACCCACTGCGCTTGTGGTCGCAAACGCTGTATTTCGTGCCTGCGAGACCATCGGCTACCCCGAATGCGCCATCAATCTCGCGCACGGAGTCGCATACCTCGCAAATGCTGCGAAGGACCGCTCTGCGTACGACGCACTACGTGCCGCGCAAGCGGATATACGGGCGACGGGGAATCTTCCGATTCCTAAGCACATACGGAACGCGCCCACGAAACTTATGAAAGATGAGGGATACGGGAAGGGGTATAAAAAATACGATACGGAGAGCTATCTGCCGGAGAAGCTGAAAGGGAAGAAGTATTTCGAAGGATAAGAAAGAAGCCACTTACGTGGCTTCAAGTTTTTTTCGCCAGCTGAAGGCGACGCCGCCGTCAGGAGTTTTTGTGAGGAGTAGCTCCTCACCCGGCTTCCACACGACAGTGAGAACTGCAGTAGCATCATTGCTCTCCATGAGTGCTTTGATGCTTTCCCAAACGAGCGTACCAAGTTCTACCAATTCTTTTTCCCGCATGGTAGTTCTCCTATCAGGCCCCGACTAATTCAGAGCCTGAATTGGAGGGGCGATTCTTAGAAATCGCCCCAACGCACACTCTTACCCCCTCCTTACGGTCCATGCTATTAGCTCGGCGATACCCACAAAGAGGAACGTCACTGAACCAAGCACCAGAATCAGAGCGAGCGTCTCAGAAACACGCTCGTATGTTTCCACTACGGGCCGCGCAATTTCACGAACCACGGAGATGGATGCAAGGAAAGCGATAAGGTACGCGCACCAACGAACAAATTTCGACATAGGTAGTCTCCTGTCAGGCGCGAAAAGTCTTCGCGCCTGAGTGGGAGGGGCGATTCTTACAAATCGCCCCATGTTCACTCCTCTCTCAAAAACGATGGGAAGCTCCGATGGAGAAGACTGACCGCGTGCGGTCGGTCCCCTCGTAGCCAAACCGGACTGAAGTCCGGTCGCTCAGCTGCCAGCCAAGCGAGCTTTCGAAGCGGAAGGTCGAACTGCCGTTCGTCAGGTTCACTGACTCGCGCAGGTCGACAGCTACGGTAAGATGCGAGGTCGCCTGGTACGAAAACCGGGCGCCGGGCGAAACCAACGTCTGCGTGGGCAGCTCGTCGATTCCGACCACTTCGATAACGCGGACAAGCGGCGCGACCGTGAAGCGTCCCCGGGTAATGGGGAGACTTACGTCCGCATACAGCTCGACCATGTCGTCGCTCACATCCAGCAAGGAATCATGCAGGTTCACTGCATAATATTGCCCCGAGAGCTGGACCTTGAAGGGTCCAGCGGTCGTGTCGTAAAACACAGACCCATCCACTTCGTTAGCCAGACCGCCATTGCTCCCTATGCTCGCCCAGATGTCGTATGACCAGTTGCCGCAGGTGCGGGTGATACCTCCTTGGATGACCGGCTCGTCTGAGGCGACGGACCCGAAATCTTTGTAGATATACCCGTCTGCGACTCTTGAGTACGCGACGTCCGTGCATTCCTGCGCAGTGGCAACCGCGCAGAAACCGAGAGAAAAGATAAGAACGAGTGAGGCAAAAGTACGCATGTAGCGCTCCTTCTCAAACAGCCCCATTGCTGTCTAGAACACAAAATATACAAATGTGTCAATATAGTCAAAGAATGTCGGACAAATGTTGACAAATATTCGACAACAAACTAGCCTGTATCATATGAACGACAGTCTCCTTATCTCCCTTGGTTTGAACGAAAGCGAAGTACGTCTCTATAGGGAGGTTCTTAAAGAACGGGAGATAACCCCTGCATCCCTTGCAAAGGCTTCAGGGATGAAACGTACTACGGCCTATAGTGTCGCGCGTGGTCTCGTTGAAAAGGGTTTGCTCATCGAGGACGCTACCAAGCGCCCGCGCACGTTCTCCCCGTCGGCTCCTGAGGATATAGCGCTTGTAATGGAAACGGAGAAAAAACGCTCCCTCGAACGGCAAAACCTCTTGAAGAAACTTTCCGAGCAGGTATCCCTGACAAGCGCTGGCAAAGAGTACCCGGTTCCGCGAATCAGGTTCATCGAAGAAGCGAAGTTGAATGACTTTTTCCGTCAGGCGTTCCCCGTATGGAACGAAAGCATGCTGGAAATCAACGAGCCGGTATTTTGGGGATTCCAGGATGCGACGCTCGTGGAACACTACGAAGACCAGCTCCACCACTGGTGGAAAATAAGCCCTGAAGCGCTCTCAACGAAACTCCTGACGAATCTCTCGGGCGCGGAACAGCGGATGCGGGGGAAGTATGACCGGCGCGTAGTGAAATACTGGGGAGAAGCAACCAACTTCGTATCAAGTACCTGGATATGCGGGGACTACGTGACTATGATCAATACCCGCCAGCACCCCCACTACGCTATCGAGATACACTCGAGTGTATTGGCGCACGATCAGCGCGAAGTATTCCGGAATTTGTGGCCGCTTGTGTAGTAGCGTATTCTAGGAAAATTATGAAAATCGGCATTATGGGCGCGAAAGGGAGTTTCTCCGAAGAGGCAGCACGAAAGTATATCGATACGGAAAAGCTCGAGGGCATAGAAATCCAGTACCTTGTCTCAGCGGAAAAGGTCCTCACCTCGCTTGAAGCGGGGGAGTCCGACCTCGGCATCTTCCCGATAGAGAACAGCAATGGCGGCATCGTGATAGAGGCAGTGCATGCAATGGCAAAGCATCGCTTTCAGGTGAAAAAGATGTTTGAGATAGACGTGCATCAGAACCTTATGGTGGCTAAAGGGGTGAATCCGGACCAAATTACGGCCGTCACTTCCCACGACCAGGCACTAAAGCAGTGCCGAATGTACCTAAAGCGCAAATGGCCGGGCGTTGAGTTGCAAGAGTACGCGGATACCGCAAAAGCTGCAGAGGACCTTGCCAACGGCACGCTTCCGAAGACGACAGCGGTCATTGCTGCCAAGGCCGCGGCGCAGATGTACGGGCTTGAAATCATAGAAGAATCCATACAGGACCTGAAATTCAACTACACGAGCTTCGTGGTTGCAGAGCGATTGTCTGCATAGACGCAGTTGCGGCTCGCCGTGAGGCGAGCCGCGTGTTCAGTGATCTCCTTTCTTCTTTTTCGGGTGGATGCTGTTCGCGATCCCCGAGCCAATGTGAGCGATGAGACGAAACGGTGCCGCAAAAAGAGGCTTCGTTACGTGATTCGTCACCCACTTCGGTCCGGATTTCGGGAAAAACAACATAGAACCTCCGTAGAGGACTATGAGAAACGTCACCACCCAAACCAGCAGATTGAGGAAGAGATACTCCAAGGACATGAGAACCCCCAGGGTTGAACAGAATTATATTATATCGTATTTATAGTTAGTGTCAATTTATATGGTTGTAAGGGAAACGTAAAAACCGCCTATATGGGCGGTTTTTACGAAAGGAACGGAACGTATCTTATTTAACAGCGTCCTTGAGTGCCTTTGCCGGGCGGAACTTCGGCGTGCGGGTAGCTGCGATGCGGATGGTCTCACCGGTGCGAGGGTTGCGTCCGGTGCGCGCTGGACGGGCCTTTGCGACGAAGATACCGAGTCCTGCGACTGATACTTCATCGCCTCCCTTAAGTCCTGCGGTAACGCAGTCAATAAACGTCTCGACCGCGCGTTCAGCATCTGCTTTCGTGCCGCCGAGTGTTGCCTGCACTTTCGAAACAATGTCAGCTTTGTTCATAGTGTTGCTTAATTTCTAATCCCGCGGCCGAGAAGGCAGGGGGCATACAGAAAGTATAGGAAGTACGCCGTTTTACGCAATAGGCCTTGATTTTCCCGGGGGATATTGAAAAATCCGCCCAAAGGCGGATTTTTCTCGAACGAGTCTATGAATTACCGAGCGAATTCCACGACGCGGTTCTCGCGAATGACGTTCACTTTGATTTCTCCAGGATATTTAAGCTCTTCCTGTACGCGTTTCGCTATTTCGCGCGCCATCTTGTGCATCGCGAGGTCCGAAACCTTGCCCGGGTTCACGAAGATGCGTATTTCGCGTCCTGCTTGTATCGCGTACACCTTCTCTACGCCCTCAAAGCTCATCGCAAGGCGCTCAAGATCGCCGAGGCGTTCCAGGTATCGTTCCACTGTATCGCGGCGCGCTCCCGGGCGTCCTGCGGAGATGGCGTCTGCTATCTGCACGATGATGGATTCCGGCGTTTCATACGGATACTCCTCGTGATGCGACTGCATTGCTTGTATTACGCGCTTATCGACGCCGAACTTCTCGAGAAGCCTGCGACCTATTTCCACGTGCGTGCCCTGCACCTCATGGTCGACCGCTTTCCCGATGTCATGGAGAAGTGCGCCCGCCTTAGCGACCTGCACGTCGGCACCAAGCTCCTCAGCGAGCATACCGGCGAGGTGCGCCATCTCTACGGAGTGCTGGAGGACGTTTTGTCCGAAGCTTGTACGGAAGTGGAGGCGTCCGAGGAGCGTGGTGAGGCGCGGATCGAGTCCGACGATGCCTACTTCGTACGCCGCCTGCTCGCCCTTCTGTTTCACTGTCTCGTCTACCTCCTGCTTCGCTTTTTCTACCACTTCCTCAATCTTTGCCGGCTGGATGCGACCGTCAGCGATGAGGCGCTCAAGCGCAAGCTTTGCGATGTGGCGGCGGAGCGGGTCAAAGGATGAGAGGGTAATCTTGTCAGGAGCGTCATCGATGATGACGTCCACGCCGGTCGCGCGCTCGAACGCCTTGATATTGCGTCCTTCCTTGCCGATGACCTTCCCCTTTATCTCTTCCGACGGAATCGAGAGGGAAAGGGTCATTACTTCGGCATTCACCGCGTTTCCCATACGGTGGATGACCGACATAAGGATAGTGCGTGCTTTTTCTTCGAGTCGCTCGCGCCCGTGCGCTTCAAGCTTCTGGATACGCGTAAGGGTGGCTTCTTCTTCAACCGCCTCGATTTCCTTTATCAGGCGTTCGCGAGCTTCTTTTTCGGAGAAGTGCCCGATACGCACGAGCTCCGCACGGCGTTCTTTCAATACGTTCTCCGCATCGCGTTTCAAATTTGCCGCCTCGTTCTCACGCGCTTTTACGCGCTCGCTTTCTTCGGCGAGCGCGCGGTCGCGGTCATCAAGGAATTCCTCGCGCTTCGCGAGGCGGTCCTCGGTCTTCTCAAGGCGCTCTTCGCGTTCTTCAAGCGGGGAAAGGCGCTCGGCCTCTATGCGGTCAGCGCGCTCCTCCGCCTCCTTTTCTATCTGTGCGGCCTTCTCGCGCGCCTCAAGGAGCTTCTGCTTCACTTCCAATTCCAAAGAGCCGCGCTGGCCGAGCGCTATCAAAAGACGGAGCACATAGCCGAGCGCGATGCCGGCAAGGCCTGAAAAGGCCAAAAGCGTCAAAACGAGTTTTATGGACATACGGTGTGGAACTTACGCACTTTTTAGTGGCACAAAGGGTCGAAAATCTCCAGCGGGCGGTTCAGAGTGTCGGGACAAGCAGAAGCGCTGGCGGGACTGACTATAGCACGTAGGGGCTAATTGAAAACGGCGCGGGGAAGGCCGCGCCGTTTTCAAAAATACGCAGATTTTTATTTTCCTTTATATACAGTGTCGACCAGCCCGTACTTCTTCGCTTCGTCGGAAGTCATGAAGTAGTCGCGCTCTACGTCCTTCTCTATCTTCGCGAGCGTCTGGCCAGTCGCTTTCGCGAGTATTTTGTTCAAGCGGTCGCGGGTGGCGAGGATGTGCTTTGCAGTGATTTCGATATCCGTCGCCTGGCCCTGCGCTCCGCCCCATGGCTGGTGAATCATCACTTCAGCGTTCGGGAGCGCGTAGCGCTTGCCCTTTTCTCCGGCTGCGAGAATGACTGCGGCTGCGCTTGCTGCCATACCTACCACTACGGTCGAGACTGCCGGCTTTATGTGGTTCATCGCGTCGAGAATCGCGAGCCCGGCGGTCACCGAGCCTCCTGGAGAATTGATGTAGAGGGAGATATCCTTCTTCGGGTCTTCCGCCTCGAGGAAAAGAAGCTGGGCGACGATGAGGTTCGCCATATCGTCCTCAATGCCGCCTGAAAGGAAGATGATGCGCTCTTTCAGAAGACGCGAGTAGATGTCGTAGGCACGCTCGCCGAACTGCGATTTCTCGATAACCATTGGTACAAGCATGGATGCGCGGGATGAATTGGTAGCCATAGTGAGGGTATCGTAGCAGAATCCAGGCCTTCGTACAAAAAAGAAAACCGCGCCCCGTACGGGGCGCGGTTTTCTTTCGAAGCGCTAGCGTGAAGAAGATTCTCCTACCGCACTGGCGCTTTCCTGCTGTCTTGATACGTCCGCTCCCCACATATAGAGGAGGGAGACAGTGATGAATGCGCCGGTGAGCATTGCGGCCATAACCGTGCCGAAGCCAGAACCTGTCTTCTGTGCCGGAAGATAGACCGGTACGGGCGCGTCTCGCTTCTGCAACTCCATATCTCTACCGGTACTTATTGTGCCTCAAACGAAGCGTCGAGTTCGTCGAACGCGGAATCAAGGTCCTGATTGAAGGTGTCTGGAGTTTCCGCTGCGAGATCCGCCTCGATAGCCGCCGGATCGGTCGAAGCGCTCTGTTCCTGAAGCGAAGAGATATCCGACTGCGTTTCCGTCATGTTTTCCGCTACGCGTTCCTTGAGGAAGAAGAACGCCGCAGCGGCAAGCGCGAGGACGACGACGATGAGCGCGATAAGAATACCTGCGGAAGACTTGTGCTTCACCGATGCTTCAGCCGCTACCGGAGGCATGGCTGGAGTACTTTCTGGCATTTGAGTTGGTTCCATAGAGTGGATTAGGAATGAGTATCTTCCGCTTCAGGCGCAGCCGCATGCGGAAGTGCTTTCGCAGCGGCACGGAGCGCTTCGTGAGCGCCCTTAAGCGCCTCTTTTGCGGCATCCATCAAGGGCTTTACGGTGGTCTTAAGGGTATCGCGCGGCGTCTCGGACTCAAGCCCGGACTGCATCGCGTCCTTCACTGCGTCCACTGCAGCCTCAGCCTCAGCGATAGCGTCGTCTGCATCAGCAAGCGCTGATTCTGCAGCGGAAGTGTCTTCGCCTTTCGCCTTCAATTCATCTATACGTGCGGCGATGCGGTCGGAGATGCCATGGAGGCGTACCAGCATGGAGTCTACGAGTTCGCCTACATGTTCAGCGCGCTTTGCGATGAACTGCTTTGCTTGCTCACTGAATTTTGCCTTCCAGCGTTCAGTGGTCGAAGCGAAGTTCGCACGACGCTCCTCAAGCTGCTGCTTCATAAGGTCATGGCGCTCCTGCTGATTCTCCTTGAAGAGGTCATGGCGCTCGCCCTTGTTTTCCATAAAGAGGGCGCGACGCTCCTGCGGAGTACTGCTTCCCATAAGCGCGCGACGCTCCTCTTGATTTTGCTTGAACAAATCCTCGCGTTCCTGCTTGTTTTCCTTAAACAGATCATGACGTTCCTGTACGTTTCCCGCGTTCGGACGCGGAGGAAGCGGCTTATGCTCGGGCGGGGTACCGCCGGTACCTCCCGAAGTGCCTTCCTCAGCGTGTACCGGAAGCGATACGAGCGCGAGCAAGGCGATGAATGTGGCAAGTGTCTTATGCATGGATACAATTAAGCGTATAAGGCGCCGCGACGGCGTCACGCTCCAAGTATACGATACGGGGAGACGGACCGTAGAGGCACGCTGTACAGGTAGACGAGCCGTTACGGGTTTTGTGAAAGGTAGCGCAAAAGCACGAGAGCGCTTCGTTCCTCGCTTATCGAACCGTCAAGGCACATTTCCTTCACTTTTTCCTTTTTCGTCCACTCAATATGTATATCCTCGCCGTCCTCGAGGTGCTGTTCCGTTTCCGTATGCTCGCCCACTACGAAGTAGAAGAGATCCCAGACGACGGTCGCGCCGCATACCGAAGTATGGAAGTGAGTCACGTCGGTCGTTTCTATGCCGACCTCTTCATGCGCCTCCTTTATTGCTGCGGTTTTCGCCGCCTCTAGAATGTCGGTTCCATTTGCAAGCGCGTGGTTGTACTCGTCGAGCGTGTCATAGACCTTCCCACCGGGAAGCCGATAGTCGTAGCCGCCCACTTCATGACGGAATTCCTTGGAGAGGAGTACGGAGTCGCCGCGAACGATGATAAGGCGTGCTCCTGGGGAGCGGCGCGCCAATTCGAACATCTTTTTCGTTTTCCCAAGGTCTACCTCTTTTTCAATAACCTCGATGATTTTCCCCTGGTACTTTATAGTTTCCATCAGAGGAACTATAGCAGAACGGGCGGCCCTGAAGGGCCGCCCGTTCTCGCTTTTACTTCGTGAAGCTAGTTTCCGCTAAAGCGCGTGATGCATTCTTCGATGACGTGCTGCGCCTCTTCAGGGCCTGCGTACCCCAACACTTTCGTGGTACCGCGCTTCTTTAGGTCCTTGTACGTATTGAAGTGGTATTCGACTTTCGCCTTCCACTGCTCACCGAGGTCGTCGAGCGTCTTTACGCGGTCGCCGCCATCGCGGTCATCCACCGGGACGCAAATGATCTTATGATCCTTCTCGCCGCCGTCTTCGAAGTTGAGGACGCCGAGTACGCGCGCTTTGAGCGCTACTCCGGTCGGGATTGGTTCCGGGGTTATGACGAGCGTATCGAGCGCGTCGCCATCCTCGTCGGTAGTGCCCGGGATAAAGCCGTAGTTCGCCGGCTTCGCGAAGATTTCCGGTTCTACGCGATCGAGCTCGAACGTCTGCTTCTCGCGATTGTACTCAATCTTGAGGATGGAGCCTTTCGGTACTTCGATTACCGTCGTGATGATGCCGGATTCGGTATCGGTCGGAGGGTAGAGTTTGTCGTAATCAGCCATAGTGTGTGGTTAGCTTTTCGGATTCTACTACGCTTCGTCGCGCGATGCCTTTGCATCGACTGCGCTTTCGTCGCCCTCCTCGTTCTTCTGGAGCTCTTCTTCAGCCGGAAGTTCCGTCTTTGAGATAGAGTCGTCGGCGACTACTTCGGAAGGCATTTCGCTCGGAGTTACTTCCGCTTCTTCAGACGGCGTTCCCGCGTCTTCAGGCGTTGCGGATACGACTTCCTCCTCGGCAGGCTTGTCGCCGCCTACGGCATTGATGTCGATGTTCCAGCCGGTCAGCTTTGCGGCAAGGCGGACGTTCTGTCCTCCGCGGCCGATCGCAAGCGATTGCTGGTCTTCGGAAACGGTTACCGCAGCGCGGTGCTCCGCCTCGTCGAGTACGACGTCGAGCACGGTTGCCGGTGAGAGGGATTCCTTGATGAACGCCTTCTGGTCTTCAGACCACTCAATGATATCGATGCGTTCGCCGCCAAGCTCGCTCATTACGGTTGAGACGCGTACGCCGCGCTGACCGACGAGAGAGCCGACCGGGTCGACGTGCGGGTCTACAGATGCGATTGCAATCTTCGTGCGGCTGCCCGGCTCGCGGGCGATGTTCTTCACTTCTATTGAGCCTGCGGCAAGTTCTGGAGCCTCCATTTCGAAGAGCTTCACGATGAACTTAGGATGCGCGCGCGAAAGGCGAAGATAGACGCCGCGGAAACCTTCGTCTACGGCGTTAAGATACGCGCGAATGCGCTCTCCTGGGCGAAAGCGTTCTCCCGGAATCTGCTCTTCGTAAGGAATAACGCCCGTTGCGCGACCGAGGTCGATGAAGAGGGAGCCGCGCTCAACGCGCTGCACGAGACCGGAGACGATTTCGCCCTTCTTGTGGCCGAATTCGTCGAGGATAGAAAGCTTTTCCGCTTCGCGGATTTTCTGGATAACGACCTGCTTTGCGGTCTGAGCTGCAATGCGGCCGAAATCGTCCTGCGGTTCAAGCGGGAAGATGATTTCGGAACCGAGGCCGGAATCCTTGCGGATGCGGCGCGCGTCCTCAATGAGGATATGCTTCTCAGCATCGAAGCGGGGAAGCTCACCTTCAGGCGTTTCCTCATAGTCGCGGTGCGGGTGGTACTCGATTTCCGCCTCGCCTTCTTCGGGGAAGCGCACCATCGTCTCATCAACGACCGTTTTGACCTGTTCGAAGGAGACGGTGCCGGTATTCATATCGAGCACAGCACGCACGACTTGTCCGCGCTTTCCGTACTCTTTCTTGTATGCAGTCGCCATGGCGCTTTCGATAGCGTCTATCATGGTCTCTTTCGAGATGCCGCGCTCTTCGAATTCTCCGAGCACTGATTGGATGGTTTTGAGGTCTAACATATGGAATGTGTATGTCTGGCTAAAAAGAAATGCCTGCGGGTGCAGACATATCAGGTACTCGGATTGTACCAAAAAGTGCCGGAATGGCAAGGCTATGCGTCTTTTGGGGTAAGTACGGGACGTAGCGTTAAGTCACCTCGGTGTATATGGGCGGGAAACTCTCCTGTAAGGAGGGCTGCTGCAGAGCGTTCCTGTCCGCGGAGCATAGGTGAGCCCAAGCTTCTGCCCTGGAGAAACAGGCGCAGGCCCGCTACATCATTTGTGTCTCGAGTCTGTACCAATAAAGGTGTGCCTGTGGAAGGGGAGAGAATAAGGCGGAATACAACTTCCTCGTTCTGAACTTTTGCGAGTGAGGGCGGTATACCTTTATTGTGAAATAGCTCACGTGTTACCCCAAGTAGTGCTTCAAAGGAAAGGTCGGCAGGATTATTGATTTTTTCCGTACGGAAACGCGTCATGGCTATATCCGGCTGCGTTTCACCGTCTTTCATGCGGACCGCCATGAGGTTGCAGACTTGTGGGCGTAAGTCGCCTTCGCGGAGCATTTGGCCTTTCTGTCGCTTGCTCTGATTTATATATGCTTCTGAATCGACAAAGAGAAGTGTGGCACCGTCCTCGGTCCGGTCAACGATAAAGAAATGGAGATGGCTCGTACCCTCGCTCACGTGTCCGACTCGATCCCCGGTCGCATAGGTTCCGGGCGCAAGTGTTGAGACCGCTTGCCACAGTTCCGCCTGCCCGTTTCGTTTCTCGGTACGATTCATGAGGCGGTCTATGACTGCGATGCGTCCATGCTCAGGAACGTCTTCGTAGACGGTAGCGCTTGGTGCCGAAAACATGTGTCCCATATCCGGAAAAAAGTTTTCTCTTAACCGTTTTATCGTCGCCTCCGGACCGCGACGTTTAAGACTTCGTTTCAGGCTTTCAAAAACCCCCATCCCCGCAGTATACGGTACCGAACTCGTGCCAAGGACACGCTATACTTACGCGTAGCTATGAAAGTTTCCGAGAAAGAATTGAAGGAATTCATCATCGACTCCGGACTCGTGCCGCGCAAAGACTTGGAAGCGGCGGAAGTGGAAGGGGGGAAACGGAACCAGTCGGTGGGCGATATTCTCGTGAGCCAGGGCGCGCTCACCCCGGACGCGCTTCGCCGCATCAAGGCATACGTGCTCGGCATTCCGTTCATAAACCTCAAGGATAGGAAGGTGCCGCTTGAAATCCTCTCCCTTATTCCGGAGCCTATCGCGCGTACGCACAGCATTATCGCGTTTCGAAAAGAGAATGGCGAGCTTGAGGTGGCGATGCTCGATACGGAAGACCTTCCGGCCATCGACTCGGTCCGCAAGAAGACCGGACTCAAAATTCTTCCGCGCCTCTCGGATGAAGAATCCATCAAGCACGCGCTTCTCCAGTATCAGAAGTCGCTTAAAGAAGAATTCGGTGACATCATCGCGACGGAAGCTGGGCGCATCAACCTCGTAAAGGACGCGGGCATCGGCGGGGAAGAGATGTCGGGGGATGAATTGAAGAAGATGGCGGAAGACCTGCCTATCGTTCGCATCGTCGATACGCTTCTTCGCCATGCGATTACCCAGGACGCGTCCGACATCCATATCGAGCCGATGGAGATGGAGGTGCTCGTGCGCTACCGCATAGACGGCATACTTCATGACGCGATGACGCTTCCGCGCGCGGCCGCCGCGGGCATCACCGCGCGCATAAAGGTGCTCGCGAACCTGAAGCTCGACGAGAAGCGCTTGCCGCAGGACGGCCGCTTCAAAATGGAGACGGAAGCCGACAAGGTGTCGTTCCGCGTGTCGCTTCTTCCGACTTACTACGGCGAGAAGGTGGTTATGCGTCTCTTGCGGGAAACCGGCGAGGGCTTCACGCTCGAAGCGCTTGGTTTCCATGGCGACGGACTCGAGCTTCTCCATAAGGCGACGAAGGCGACGACCGGCATCATCCTCGTATCAGGTCCGACCGGTTCCGGTAAGACGACCACTCTCTATACCATCCTCGATATTTTGAATACGCCGGATGTGAATATTTCCACGGTTGAAGACCCTATCGAATACCAGATGAAGCGCGTAAACCAGACGCAGGTAAATCCAGCCATCGGCTTTACGTTCGCCAACGGGCTGCGCGCCCTTCTTCGCCAGGACCCGAACGTCATCATGGTGGGGGAAATCCGCGATGCCGAGACCGCGTCGCTTGCCATCAATGCCGCGCTCACCGGCCACTTGGTGCTCTCGACCATCCACACAAACTCGGCAACAGGCGCCATCCCGCGTCTCATCGATATGGGTGTCGAGCCGTTCCTTCTCGTGTCCACCTTGCGCGTAGTCGTGGGCCAGCGCCTCGTCCGACGCCTTGCCGACGGCAAGGAGCAGTACACGCTCTCGAAAGCCGACCGCGAGAAAGTCACGACCGAAGACCACTTCGATGCGGTGATGAAGGCGCTTACCGACGAAAAAATCGTCAAAGCAGGAACGAAGATAGACGCGGTGCCGTTTTACCGGCCGAAGGGAGGAGCCGCTGGAGACGAGGGCTATAAGAGCCGTATCGGTATCCACGAAATACTCTCCGTTACGCCGACCATCCGCGAAATGATTATGAAGAGCGCGACGTCCGGCGATTTGGAAATACAGGCGCGCAAGGAAGGAATGCTCACCATGCTTGAGGACGGTATGTACAAGGCATCTCGCGGCATCACCAGCCTCGAGGAAGTGCTTCGCGCCATTACGGAGTAGTTGACGCACGATTTCTAATACCGCATTGTGGACCGCAGGAGTTCTTCATACGTACGCTAGAAGCACTCCGTAGGCAGAAGAAGGAACGAAGCTCATGGGCAAATTCGCCCTCGCACTGCTGTATGGCGCAGTCATTGCCATGCTCACCTACGCGTTCAGTGACAAAATCGCCCTCTATCTCGGGTTCGCAAATGAAGCCGGTGCGCCGGTGACAAACGCAGTCCTGGGCGGCGTGCTCGCCGGGTTCGCGCTCATGCGTCCCGGTTTGTTTGCGACGCTGTGGGCCGTGCTGGTCGGCGTGACTGTCGCGCTTCTGGCGGGACGGGGATACCTTTCGGAACACTTCAACGTCTCATTGAGCCTTCAACCGCTCATCGGCGTCGTCGTTTCGATGGTGTTTCTCGCACTGCCGTTTGGCGCAACCACGCTCGCCGGCATGACCTCGCAAGCGTCCGACGCGCACGCGAACCACTAGCGGTACTGCGGTCCGGCTTCTTACTACGGAAGCCGGGCCGCGACTGTATGCATGCTAGAATTTTTACAAATGAAGTTCACGGTTACATTGAAAAAAGAAGACGGCGCGGAAGAGAAGCGCGTGGTAGAAGCAACCTCGCGCTTCGACGTGTATGCGCAGATGGAAAAAGAAGCGCTCACGGTCGTCTCGCTCACTGAAGGCGGCGGCGGACTCGGTATGCCGTCCTGGCTCAACATAAAGCTTACGAGCGGAATAAAAACGGAAGAACGCATTACGTTCGCGAAGAACCTCTCGGCGATGCTCGGTGCCGGCCTCACGCTCTCCCGTGCGCTCTCCGTCATCGAGCGCCAGGCAGGAGGAAAGGGATTGAAGGAAATCGTGACGACGCTTGAGGCGCGGGTGAAAAAGGGCGACGCGTTCCATGAAGCGCTCGCCGAGCATCCGAAAGTCTTCTCTCCGCTTTTCATCGCGATGACGAAGGCGGGCGAAGAGTCCGGTACGCTCGCGGACGCCTTGAAGGTGGTCGCGCGCCAGATGGACCGCGCCTTCACGCTCCAGAAGAAGATAAAGGGCGCGATGATTTACCCCTGCATCATCCTCTTCGCCATCGTCGTCATCGGGATACTTATGATGATTTACGTGGTGCCTACACTCGCGGCGACCTTCAAGGACCTTGGCGCAAAGCTTCCGCAGGCGACCCAGACCGTCATCGCCATTTCGGATTTCATGTCGTCCCATGTCCTTATCGTATTCGGCATGCTCATCGGCTTTACGGCCGGTTTCATGTGGTTTTCGAAGACGAAGTTCGGCAGTAACGCCATACTCGCGGTAGCGCTCCGAATTCCGGTCATCGGCACCTTGGTGCGCGAGACGTTCAGTGCGCGCGCCGCGCGCGCACTTTCCTCGCTCTTGGCCTCCGGCGTCGAGATGCTTTCCGCTATCGCCATTACGGAAGAAATCGTTGGAGACAACCGATTCGGGAAGGTAGTGGGGGAGTCCGGTGCTCGCGTGAAGAAGGGAGATGCGCTCTCTGCCGCATACATCGAGCATCCGAAACTCTACCCGGTATTCTTCGGCGAAATGATCGCAGTGGGGGAAGAGACCGGCCAGGTCTCCGGCATGCTCTCCCAGGTAGCTGAATACTATGAAAACGACGTGGAGGAAGGCACGAAAGACCTCTCCACCATCATCGAGCCGATGCTTATGCTCTTCATCGGCGCGTTCGTGGGCGTCTTCGCCATCTCCATGATTTCGCCTATCTACTCGCTCTCTTCCCAGATTTAGTAGGTGCCACGCGGTTATTGACAAAACAAGTTTTTGGTATATAGTATTGTCTGAAAGGCGTACCCTGAACTTCCCGAATGGTCGGGAAGCAGGAGTACGAGGTGAGTACCATGGAACAGCAGCAGTTGGAAAATCAGGAAGCCGGCGATACGCAGGCCAAGGGAATTCTCGAACGGTTGTTTTACGGTGGTACAAGCTTCGTACTCTTTTATCTTTCAGGAAAGTTCGCGCCTACAGCAGAACAAATTCGCACTTTGTCTTTTTCGGAACAGTATCCGGACTGGGAACTCGCAGCAGTCACGTTTTTCGCCGCGTTTCTCATCGGGTACCTGGCGCTTGAGCCTCCGTACCGAAAAAAGAAATAACCACACGGGCGTCCTTCATATTCTGAAGGACGCCCGTAAAACATTCAGAGAGCGTATGGGCGTGCGTTATCATAAGCGTATGCGTTCCTTGGCTCCGATGCGCGGGCTCACCCTTATCGACGTCATCGTCGGCTCGGCGCTCGCCGTAGTGATTTTCATGGGACTGTTCGGAATACTGCGCGCATCGCTTCAGGTGTCAGGACTTTCAAAACTCAAAGCGACCGCGACGACGATTGCGAGCTCGCAGATGGAATACATCCGCTCGCTTCCGTATGACTCGGTCGGAACCGATGGCGGCATTCCTGCGGGCGCCATCGCGCAAAGCACTACTACGACGAATGGCGGCTTGCCGTATACCGTGCGCACCTACATCGAGTACGCGGACGATGCGAAAGACGGCACGGGGGTCGCGGATAGTAACGGCATCACGACCGACTACAAGCATATAAAGGTAACGGTTTCCTACGCGGTGGGCGGCGTCACGAGGCAGGTGACGCTCGTATCAAACCAATCGCCGCAGGGTCTTGAGACGACGACCGGCGGGGGAACGCTCCGGCTGAACGTGGTGAACGCGACTGGCGCCGCAGTAAGCGGTGCCTCCGTGCGTATCGTGAACGCGAGCACTTCGCCCGACATCGACCTCACCACGTTTTCGGATTCCTACGGGCAGGTCTTGCTCCCAGGCGCTCCCACCTCTACCGAATACCAGGTAGCCGTCTCGAAGACAGGCTACTCTTCCGCCTCGACCTATGCGCGCGTCGGCACGAATGCCAATCCAACCCCAGGCTTTCTCACTGTAGTGGATGGGGTCACCACGAGCAGCACATTCGCTATCGACTTGCTTGCGACCCTCATCATTCGTACCTTCTCGCCGATTACCGCATTCCTGTGGACCGACACCTTCGCCGACGCATCTAAACTCGTGAGCCAAAGCAATACGCAGGTGGCAGGCGGCGCACTCACGCTTTCCGGCACTCCGGGCTTCTATGCTTCAAGTGGCACCGCAGTTTCAACGACCACCGCGCCGCAGTATCTTGCGGCGTGGACGTCGGCAACTTCGACCATCTCAACTTCAGGGAATACCACGGTGCGCTTTTCGCTCGTTGACGCCGCAGGCACGCTTCTTCCTGATGCGGTATTGGCCGGGAATGCCGCCGGATTCACGAGCACGGTCGACCTGTCGGGGGTTTCGACCACGACGTATCCCGCGCTCGCGCTCAAAGCGACGCTCACGTCTTCGGATGTGAATGAAACGCCGCTCCTTATGGACTGGCGCATAGGGTATGACGCGGGTCCTATTCCGCTTCCGAACGTATCATTCACGCTTACGGGCTCAAAGGTAATCGGCACGACGTCCGGAGGCGCATCCATATACAAGACGACCATAGCGACTACCACGGACGCATCCGGCGTGCGCTCGCTCTCGCTTGAGTGGGACTCGTACCAGTTTGCGGCGACCGGCTATACGCTCGCGACCTCAAGCCCCGACGACGTGCCGTTTGACGTCCTGCCGGGAACCTCCGCGGACGAAAGTCTCATACTCACTACGCCATGATGAAGGGAATGACGCTCGTTGAGATGATGGTCGTCATCGCAATCTCAGCGATGGTCTCTGGCGCGCTCATGTCCGCGATACGGTACTTCTACGTGAACAATGCGTACGTGTTCGAGGCCGCAAACTCGGTCGACAATGCGCGTCGCGGCCTCTCCACCGCGCTTGCCGATTTGCGCGAGGCTTCGTATGGCGACGACGGAGCCTATCCGATAGGGAGCGCAGCTACCTCGAGCATCACGTTTTACTCGGATATCGATGCCGATGGGGGCGTGGAGCGCGTTAAGATTTGGAAAGTGGGTACTACGCTCTACAAAGTCGTCACGAATGCCGGAGGCAACCCGCCTTCCTATACGGGGCAGACGAGCGCCACATCCACTATCGCGGTGTATCTCCGGAACGCGACCTCAACGCCCATCTTCTCTTTTTATGACGCGAACGGGACCCAGCTTGCAACCACGTCGACGCCCATTTCCTCCATTGCAACCATCGGCACCACTCTTCAGATCGACCTGAACCCGAACCGTGCGCCGCAGATTTTCAATCTGACCGGAAGCGCGACACTCCGTAACCTACGCTCGCAATGAACCACGCACGCGCCAAGAGGGGATACCTGATGCTGCTCGCCATCGTGTTCGGTGCGGTGTTTCTTACGGTATTCGGCGGCCTCTCGATGTATGTCCTTTCGGAAAATAAACTACAGTCGAAAAACGCCTCATCCGCCGAAGCGTTCTCGCTTGCGGAGGCTGGGCTTGAATACTACCGATGGTTTCTCGCGCACTACCCGAACGATATCCAGAACGGTACGGGCGTTCCGGGACCCTATGTCCTGACCTACGACGACCCTGAAGGCGGGCAGGCGGGGACGGTCACGCTCACTATTAATGGAAACAGCTCCTGCGGTCAGACCACTTCCGTCGACATCCAGTCGGTCGGCTCACCGACAAGTGCGCCGACCATTTCGCGCACGCTACGCGCACGCTACGCGCGCCCTTCAGTCGGCACCTATTCCTATATTTTGAACGATTCCGTATGGGCGGGTTCCGACCGCGTCATCCTTGGTCCGTACCATAGTAACGGCGGGATACGCATGGACGGTACGGCAAACTCCCCGGTTACGTCATCCTTGTCTACTTGGAACTGCACTAGTAGCTATGGGTGCAGCCCGTCGCAACCGAGCGCACCGGGCGTAGTCGGAAGCGGGCCGAACCAGACGCTCTGGAGTTACCCTCAGCCGCAAGTAGACTTCTCGGCTATTTCCGCGGATTTCGGAAGCTTGAAGACGCTCGCGCAGGCAAGCGGCGTCTACTATCCGCGCTACTCGACCGGCACCGCAACCACAAGCTCTTCCTATTGGAACGGGTACCATATTACCTTCAACAGCAATGGCACGATGACCGTAAACCGCGTGTCGGCGACCACACAGCTCCAAACAGTGCCGGTGAACAGTTCCGAGTGGAATACGGACCGAGCGCTTATCGCGACCGAGGCGTTTTATGAAACAAAAACGATTCCCTCGACCTGCGGCCTTATCTTCATTGAAGACAACGTATGGGTAGACGGCACGGTTCCTTCGAAAGTTACGCTCGTGGCCGCGAACATCGTGAACGCAGGCATCGCGCCAAATGCGTACCTCCGCAACAATCTCCAGTACAGCGCGTATGACGGTACGGCGGGTCTGACGCTCGTTGCAGAGAATAACGTGCTGGTCGCTCCGAACGCGCCGAGCAACACGACCTTGAACGGGATATTCATCGCGCAGACGGGGGCGTTCGGGCGAAATCTCTATTTAAATAACTCAAGAAGTGACTGTAGCTCTACCTACGAGCCGAAAGGCACCCTCACCATCCTCGGTACCACGGTCTCGAACAAACGCACCGGTACGCGATGGGTGAACGGATGCGGTAGCGGCAGCGATGCCGGATTCCAGACGCGTATAGACTCCTACGATAGGCGCATTGCGACCGACCCGCCTCCCTTTACGCCGGTCGTCTCAACCGACTACCAATTCGTGGATTGGAAAGAAGAATAGTCGCTCGCAGAGAGTGTGTGAAAGAGCAAAAATCACCCCAGCGGGTGATTTTCTAAGACTACGCGGTCGGGTTTTGGCATAGCGCTACGCGCAAAGGATGCCAAAACACCATGCCCGACCAGCTTCGCTACTCTTCCACACACTCTCCGCTCGCTAGAGAGAAGTCGAGGATGCCTAGTCGAGCGGCACGGTGCCGGCGTTGAAAAACTTATTACCGGTCACGCGTATGTTCTCCATGAAGTTGATGTGTAGGAATTCCTGCTCGACGCCGGTCGGGCCGATGACTCCGAAATGCACTTTCTTGTACGTGCCATCCTCCTGTTCTTGGTAGGGAAATGCGACGAAGTGCACGATGAGTTTTCCGAGCGGGTTCTCAAGATCGTACTTGCCGGCGATTTCAAACGCGTTTAAAGCGTTTTGCGAGCGCTGGCTCACGGCAATGTAGTTGAAAATGTTTTCGGCGATGAGCTCATCGTCGCGGTAGATGTCGGAGACGCCGAAGACGATGCCGTAGGCGTACTCGGTATGGAGTACGCTATTGCCCACTCCGGTATCGCCGTTCGTGAGGTGATTCATAGAGACGCCGCCGAATGTCTGGTTCGGGAACTTCGGTGACATAAGCTTTTTCAGTACGGCACGGTAGTGCGCGCCATCAGGGCCGACAAACTGCGCCTCCATTTTTGCAGAGTCGAGCGAATGCGTGGTATCAAGCGGGGTCAAATCATTCTCTTCTATGTATATGGAGCCCGATACGGGCTTACGTTCCGCGGAAAGCGGCTGCGTGCCCTTCGGACCCTCATAGCGGTTGCCGCCGGCATCCACCATTTTCACGCGGGTTTCCGAGGATACGTGGTCGCCCTGGCTGAATTCGAAACCGTGGGTATGGTCTTCTTGAAAGACCCACTCCGCGGTGCCGTTTGCGGAAATGGTCATAGAGCGCCCGTCGGTAGGGAAAAAGAATGCGTAGACGAGGAGTCCGATGAGCATGCCTAACCCGAGCAAGGCAGCCGGAACGATGAAGGAAGCGAAGCGCATATGTCCTCAGTATACTCGCGGGCATAGCCTGCAGAGAAGAGGTGCGCGGTAAAAACTGCTATTATGGAGCGATGCTCATCGTCGCCAACTGGAAAGCCTATGTAGAGACCCGTGAGGAAGCCAAGAAGCTGTTCGCGCTCGCGAAGCGGCTCGTGGTTTCCGTGCGCCGCGTAAAAATCGTACTTGCTCCCTCAATGCCCCATCTCGGGCTGCTTGCTCCAGGGAACCGCTCAAAGGTTGTGTTTGCGAGCCAGGATATGTCGGATACGACCGTAAGCGCTGCAACCGGGGAGGTTACGGGCGGCACGCTCCGTAATCTCGGTGTCGACTACGTGATACTTGGGCACTCCGAGCGTCGCGCGCGAGGCGAAAGCGATGCCTTGATTGCTGAAAAGGTGCGCCGCGCGCTCGTGAACGGCCTCACGCCAATCCTCTGCGTAGGCGAGCGTGAGCGTGACCAGGATGCGCAATACCTCATACTCCTGAAGCAGCAAATTTCCTCCGTATTTTCAGTCCTCGCTCCGAAAGAGCGCCTTGAAGTAGTGGTCGCCTATGAGCCGGTGTGGGCGATAGGCAAGCACGCGGGCGATGCGCCATCTCCGCAGGATATCGGCGAGATGACGCTCTATATCCGCAAGGTGCTGAGTGAGTTTTTGCCGGGGAAGGGTGCTACGAAAGCGACAGTACTCTATGGCGGATCGGTGGAGTCGGGAAATATACGTGCGATTGCCGGCGGGAGCGGGGTCGATGGATTCCTCGTGGGACACGCAAGCGCGGATGCGTCAGCGTTTACGGCGCTCGTAAAGGCGCTCGTCTAACCGCATGAAAGGAGTCCGGGATATCAAGGTGCTTGAAAACGTACCGGTCCTTTTGCGGACTTCGCTGAACGCTCCGGTTGAGAACGGGAAAGTGACGAACGCGTTTCGCCTCAAAAGCGCGCTTCCGACCATTGAGTACCTCAGAGGGAAGCATGCGCGCGTCATACTCATAAGCCATATCTCAGGGAAGGGTACCGAAACCCTTATGCCGATGTTTGAGGCGATGAAGCAGTGGATTCCGGATATGGCGTTTTGTCCCGTTTCAACGGGCGAAGAGGCGCGCAAGGCGGTGCGAAGGCTTCTCCCAGGGAAAGTGCTTATGCTTGAGAACTTGCGCCGGAATGCGGGCGAGGAGAAGAATGACCCGGAGTTCGCGAAAGAGCTCGCCTCTCTTGCCGATGTGTTCGTGCAGGACTCCTTCGACGTGTGCCATCGCGAGCATGCGTCAGTGGTCGGGGTCCCGGGGCTCCTTCCTTCCTATGCGGGGCTTACGGTCTTGCAGGAAGTGGAAGAACTTACGAAGGCGCGTAAGCCCAAGCGTCCGGCAGTCGCGATTATCGGCGGTGCGAAATTCTCCACGAAGGAGCCGGTGCTGAAGACGCTCCTGAAGTCCTACGATCACGTGTTCGTGGGAGGCGCGCTCGCGAATGATTTTCTGAAAGCGAAAGGGTATCCGGTCGGCACGTCGCTTGTCTCTCTTGAAGGCCAGGATCATATCAAAGAGCTCCTCAAGAATAAAAAATTGGTGGCGCCGGTAGACGTCATTGCCGCCCCACTCAAAAGCACTCGGGATGCAGGGCGCGTATGTATGGCGGGAGAGGTGAAGGAAGGGGAGGCGATACTTGATGCGGGCCCGCATACGGCCGCGGCGCTCGTCGACCTCATAAACAAATCGAAGACCGTCCTGTGGAACGGCCCCTTAGGGCTTTTTGAAAACGGATTTATGGACGCGACGCGCACGCTCGCGCACGCTGCGGCAAATGCGCATACGCGTTCGATACTCGGGGGCGGCGATACGATTGCCGCCGTGGAGCTGCTCGGTCTCGAGCATCAGTTTTCCTTTATCTCAACGGGCGGCGGCGCGATGCTTGATTTTCTTGCGTACGGCACGCTCCCGGGCCTCAAAGCCCTGAAATAGTTACGCAAGCGCGGCGCGGATTTTATCCGCTACCTCTTTCAATTCTTCAGGAGTCACTTTCACGTTCGGTTTGCCGGGCGGAAATTTCTGGAACGCGGCGCTCTTGTAGCGGGGGATGATATGCACGTGGGTGTGGAAGACCTGCTGCCCGGCCTCGGCGCCGTTGTTCACGAGGATGTTGAATCCGTCCACTTCAAGCGCGGGCTTCACGGCCAGGGCTACCTTCTTTACCGTTTTCATTACGGCAAGGAAAGATTCGTCGGCTATATCGAGCATATTTTCCGAGGGTTCTTTCGGAACGACGAGCGTATGGCCGGGCGCGTTCGGCATGATGTCGAGGAAGGCGAGCGTAGCATCGTCCTCATAGACGATTTCCGCGGGAATTTCCCGGCGGATGATTTTTCCGAAAATAGTGTCTTTCATACAGGCAGGATACCCTGCCTTCCGACTTTGGTACAATCCGTGGATGTTTGCCCTCCACGAGCCCATCGATGCCCTGCTTCGCGATGAGCTCAAGGAATACGACGACCTGACCGCGGCCTTGCTTGCGCGCCGCGGAGTGAAAAGCAGGGAGGAGGCCGCAGCCTTTCTCTCTCCCTCCTACGACGAGCATATCGGCGACCCGATGAAGATTCTTAATATGCCGAAAGCCGCGGCGCGCGTCGCCAAAGCGATAAACGACGGCGAGCGCATTACGGTATGGAGCGACTACGATTGCGACGGCATACCGGGAGGTGTCGTGCTCCACGACTTCCTGAAGAAGGCGGGTGCGAATTTTACAAACTACATTCCGCACCGGCACCTCGAAGGGTATGGCGTGAGCGTTTCGGGCGTCGAGAAGCTTGCGCTTGAAGGTACGACGCTCCTTATTACCGTTGACTGCGGGATTACGGACGTGGAGTCGATAGGGAGAGCGCAGGAGCTCGGGATGGACGTCATCCTCACCGACCATCATCTTCCGCAAAATGAAGCGGAAGGCGGATTGCCGAAAGCGTTTGCGGTCATAGACCCGAAGCAGGAAGGAGAGACGAATGAATTTCGCGAATTCTGCGGAGGCGGGCTTGCCTGGAAGCTTGCGTGCGCAGTGCTCGCGCACGGGTTTACCGGCCGCGAAAACATTCAGGAAGGATGGGAGAAGTGGCTCCTCGATATGGCAGGGCTCTCGACTATTGCGGATATGGTGCCGCTTACGGGCGAGAATCGCGTCATCGCGAAGTACGGGCTTATGGTCATGCGAAAGTCGCCGCGCATCGGTTTTCAGAAACTTTTAAAGAACGCGCGCGTGAATCAGCGGTTCATCACGGAAGAAGACGTCGGATTTATGATAGCGCCCCGGGTGAATGCGGCGAGCCGGATGGGGAATCCGCGCGACGCATTCGAGCTCTTTACGACCGAAGACGAAGTACGGGCGGACGCGCTTGCAAAAGAGCTGGAGAAAATAAACCGAAGCCGCCGCGCGGTCGCGGGTGCCATCACGAAAGCCGCGCACGAGCGTCTTGAGGAACGAAAACTCAAAGGCGAACTGCCTCCGGTCATCGCGCTCGGGGACCCGGACTGGCGCCCAGGACTTTTAGGACTCGTCGCGAATACGCTCGCGGAAGAATACGAGCGTCCGGTATTCCTCTGGGGCAGGGAAGGCGGAACGTCCTTGAAGGGTTCATGCCGTGCGGGGGTACCGGGCGTATCCGTCGTCGATATCATGGCGGGTGCTTCCGACACCTTCGCGGGCTTTGGCGGGCACCGGGCGTCGGGCGGATTCACCGTGAAAGACGATATGGTCTTCTTTCTCGAAGAAAAACTAAACGAGTCGTATGCGAAGCTTCCGCCCGCTGAAGATGCGATTGAGGCGTTTGCGGACGCGGAGCTTTCCGCGCTCCATACAACCGATGCCCTGCTCTCGAGGCTCTCGAAGCTTGCGCCGTTTGGGATGGGGAACGAGAAACCGGTATTCGCATTTCGCCAGGTGCGCATATCCCGCGTTTCGTGGTTTGGGAAGTCCGAAGAGCATCTGAAGGTCTCTATCACGACCGATGGATTCGACTCGCTTGAAGGCATCGCATTTTACGCGAAGCGTGAGCTCGGGCCTAAAGTGAAGTCGCTTGAGTCGGGCACTGAGGCCAATATTCTCGCTTCTTTAGAACGTGATCAGTTCACCAAGGGCCGGCCCATACGCCTCCGCCTCATATCCCTTACCTAATTTGCTTTTTGTACGTTTCGTGTTAATTTCCATATGCCTCTGATTGTGAGGTAGCTCGTTCATAGAGACGAGGGGTAGAAAATGTCTAACGAATATGTTCCGATGGTTGGCAACGACTATCAGGCATGGCTTTTTGGTGCTGCGGATCGGCGCGGCTTGACCGCCCCGCCGGACGACAAGCTGCCCTCCTTGCAGGAGGGCGACACGGTCGTCGGAAAGGCCTCAGCTAAGGCGCTGGGTCTGTTCGCCTGCGTGGTCGCGATCCATGCGGAAGTTGAAGAAAAACGCGCGGTAGTGAGCGCTTCGGACTCGAAGCGCATGCAAGCCGCGTTCGACCGCGAGGTCGCCGTCTTCGTCGAGCCGGGCCTTGATATGCTGCAAAAACTCGCCGGATGCCAAGTGCGCATCGACCTGCAGGACAAACTGCAGGATAGCGAGGGAAAGCAGCGTTGCAAGGGCCTGATGCTCGTGAGCGGTGGCAACGTGATCGGCTTCAGCGACCCCATGGAAGTCGCGGCGCGCCTGGTTGCGGACATTTTCGTCCGCGGCACTCAGGAAGCCTAACGACATCTGAAACCAACAACTCAAAACGCGCCGTGGATCCCTTGGGGTCCACGGCGTTCGTTTTTGCCTGCTACCCCAAGGGCACTTGGAATCCCTAACTCGCTTCGCTCGTAACGGATTCTCGGCGTATACTCCTTGCAATGCTCTATACCCTCTATGCCGACGGCGGCTCGCGCGGGAACCCGGGACCTGCAGGCGCAGGCGCCGTCGTATTCGACTCAATAGGGAAGCGGGTAGTGGAAGTCGCGGATTATCTGGGCGTCGCGACGAACAACATTGCGGAATACGAAGCCGTGATTCGCGGACTGAAAGCGCTTCATGCGGAATTTCCAAAGGGTCATTTTGATACGCACGACGTGCTCGTGCGCATGGACTCGAAGCTCGTCATCGAGCAGATGAAGGGGAATTTCAAGGTGAAGCATCCGAACCTTGTCCCGCGCTACATGGAAGCGAAGAACGTGATTGCACGAAACTTCGGGAAGGTGGATTTTCAGCACGTGCCGCGCGAAAAGAACAAGGATGCCGACGAGCTCGCGAATATCGCGATGGATAAAAAGCGGTAGCCATGGATGGTCGGCTCCTTCTTACAGGCGTCGGCGGATTTTTTCTCGGAATACTCCTGTATTCGTTTTCAGGGTTCGGATGGTTTGGCATTTCGTATGCGCTTCTTATAAGCGCGTTATTTTTTATCCTGTGGACGCAGAAGAAAGAAGCGACGCATCTTACGGTTGGAGTATTGGCTCTCGGAATATTGCTTGGAGCTTTGCGCACCGAACTGGTACCGAAAACTCTTCCAGACGAATTCCAGTCGATGGTAAGTTCAGAGCGCACCATTGAGGGAAGGGTGGTCGCCGACCCGGACATTCGCGAGAACAATCAGCGGCTCACAGTCGAACTGAAGGGTGAAAAAGCAAACACAAACGTACTGGTGGTTGCGCCGCTCTTTCCGAAAGTCTCGTACGGAGAGACCGTGCGTGCGACCGGAGCGCTTGCGCTCCCCGAACCGTTTGAAACGACAGGTGGACGCGTCTTCTGCTACGACCGGTTTCTCGCGAAGGATGGCGTATTCATGATGCTGGAACAAGCTTCGCTTGAGGTAGTTGCCCCGAGAAGTGGAATTTTTTTTGAAGCGCGCGGCGCGCTTTCCGATTTTAAGTTTGAGGGCATGCGTGCGCTCGCTGCTGCGCTCCCAGAGCCGCAGGCGTCGCTTGCGGGCGGGCTTATCCTGGGCGGCAAGCAGGGGCTTGGAAAGGAACTGCTGCAGGATTTCATTACGTCAGGACTCGTGCACATCGTCGTCCTTTCCGGCTACAACGTGATGATTGTCGCCGACGCAGTATTTCGCGTCTTCGGACTCCTCTCCAAACAGTGGGCGGCAGGGTTCGCTGTGGCGACAATCTTCTCATTCGTGCTTGCGGCCGGAGCCGGTGCCGCGAGCATACGTGCCGGCATTATGGCGGCTATCGCGCTCTATGGACGTGCAACGGGCCGGACCTATGATGCGTTTCGCGCGCTTCTTGTGGCGGGTGTCGCGATGCTCCTATGGAATCCGCTTGTCTTGGCATACGATCCCGGATTCCAACTCTCGTTTATTGCCACCCTCGGCCTTATCTTCGGCGCGCCCCTTACTGAACGGTGGTTTGCCTTCATTCCGCTCAAGTTTTTACGGGAAATCGTCTCCTCCACGGTTGCTGCGCAGATAGCGGTGCTTCCGCTGCTCTTGTATCAGAACGGACTCCTGTCGCTCGTCGCGCTACCGGCAAACGTACTCGTGCTCCCGTTTGTGCCGCTTGCGATGCTTCTTTCCGCGATTGCGGGAGCCGCGGGACTTCTTCTCCCGTCTGTTGCGCCCTACCTCGGTTTCCCTGCACACGTAGCGCTCTCCTACATCACCGGTGTCGTAGAAATCGCCGCGAACGTCCCGTTCGCGGCGATTTCACTACCTTCTTTTCCTTTTGCGCTTGTCGTAGTTACGTATGCGGCGCTCGGAGTCTTAGTGGTTAGACTGCGTGCTGAACGAAGCGTCGCTCGCACACTTCCCAGTTAAGGTTCTCGAGAAACGCATCCACGTACTTCTTCTTATCGGCAGGGACGTAGTCCACCATAAATGCATGCTCCCACATATCGATGGCGAGGATGATAGGGAGGCCGGCGAGTTGCCCGAGCTCGTGGTCGCCCACGTACGCCGTATGGATGACGCGGTCTGCAGGGTCGAAGTAGACGACGACCCATCCGATGCCGCGCGTGCCCGCCACTTCCTTTATGTGCGCGATGAACTTGTCCCAATCCCCGTAGCGCTCTTCAGCGAGGTCTTTGAGCGCTGAGGTTTCTCCCGCATCCTTGGCGCCGCCCTCGAACTGCTCAAAGTAGTACTCATGCATACGCATACCGTCGAATTCAAACCCGAGGCGGCGGCGAAGCTCGTTGATGATGAATGCGTTCTTCTCCGCATCCGCGGCACGGAGCTCCTTGATGGTGTCGAGGATGAGGTTTGTATGCTTCACGTAGCCTTCGTAGAGGGCGAGGTGTACGTCTACCTGGTTTCGGGAAATGCTTTTCAGCTCGGGAATCTCGAATTTTCGTGCGGTGTAGTTCATGGGTTCGTTTTTACTAGTCCCTAGAGTATATATCTTTTGCGACTGCTATGCTTTACGCATCGTTCCATGCGAAAGCGCTCTATTTTGTACCTCTCCATAGCCGTACTCTTGGCGGTGAATGCGCTCGTGGTAGGAGCTCTTACGCTTCGCACGCAAGCGCCGGCACTCACCGTATCGTTTCTCGATGTGGGGCAGGGCGACGCGATTCTCGTGGAGGGGCCCACCGGCATACAGATGCTCGTGGACGGCGGGCGCGACCGCTCCGTGCTTCGCGAGCTTCCGAAAGCGATGGGATTCCTGGACCGCTCGATTGACCTCGTGGTCGAGACGCATCCGGATGCGGACCATATCGGCGGGCTTCCCGCCGTATTCGAGCGCTACGCTATTGGTAAGTTCCTCGAGCCGGGAATTCCGAATGATACGAATGCGACCTTCGCGCTCACGGACGCGGTGCAAAAGGAGCCCGGTATAGAGGCGTCGCTTGCAAGAAGGGGAGAGCGCATCATGCTCGGCGGCGGAGCCTATGCGGATATTCTTTTTCCGGACCGCGACGTCTCGACCTATGAGACTAATACCGGCTCCATCGTGATGCGTATCGTGTACGGCGATACTTCTTTCATGCTTACCGGTGACTCACCGTCCGAGATAGAGGACTACCTCGTCAGCCTCGACGGCACAATGCTTAAGACGAACGTGCTCAAAGCAGGACACCACGGCTCGCGCCACTCTACCGATGCGCTCTGGCTAAAAACCCTTTCGCCCGACGTCGTCGTGATATCGGCGGGGAAGGACAATGCGTACGGCCATCCGCATGCGGAGACTCTGGAGCGCATACGCGCGCAGGGTGCGGAAATACTCTCGACCGTCGAAGAAGGGGCACTTACCTTTATAAGCGACGGAGAGACGATTATCCGTAAATGAAAAACCCCGCTTTCGCGGGGCTTCTCGTCTGCTTACTTGCTCTTGATGATGCCGGCTTTCTTGAGGGTCTTGAACGCCCCGTTCTTCTTGATGTGGCGGAGGCCGTTTACCGAGATGTCGACGAGAATCGACTTATCGAGCTCCGGGACGAAAATCCGGCGCTTCTGGAGGTTCGCCTTGCGACGTACCTTTCCGGTCGGGTTGAACTGGGTAGCACGGGTACGGTTGGAGTACCGTCCGCCTATTTGCGTGCTTTTTCCAGTGATTTCACAGCTTCGAGCCATAGTCCCCGCATGCTAGCATAAGGGACAGTCTTTATGCAAACGAGCCTCGAAGGAATGCTATTTACGGTCGTCGTGCTCATCCTATCCGTTATCGTCCATGAAATAGCGCATGGATATGCCGCAAACGCACTTGGGGACCCTACCGCGAAGCTTGCCGGCCGCCTGACCTTGAACCCGATTCCCCATATCGACCCTATAGGCTCGGTACTCATCCCGGGACTTATGGTGCTCACGAACGCAGGGATGCTCTTTGGGTGGGCGAAGCCCGTGCCGTATAACCCTTATAACCTGAAGAACCAGCGCTGGGGCGAGGCCATTGTCGGCATCGCAGGAGTCGCGACGAACCTCGCGCTCGCGCTCGTATTCGCGCTCATTGCTCGCTTTTCGCTCGCGTCCGGAGAGCAGGTATTCGCAGGGCTTGCCGCGGTCGTCTGCTACGTAAACCTTTTTCTCGGCCTGTTCAATCTCATCCCGTTCCCGCCCCTGGACGGCTTCACGGTACTCCGAGGCCTCCTTCCATACAGGATGTCAGTCTCGCTTCGCGCGGTGGAGCAGAACCTCGGGGGAGTAGTGGGGCTCCTCGGCTTTCTTCTCATCTTCAGCTATGTGCTCGCCGCACCGTTTCATTCGTTTGTCGTGTATATATTCGGGCTCCTCATCGGCTAACTAGGATATGCAAAAAAAAGTTCTTCCCGTACTTTTTGCCACGCTCCTATTGGACATGATAGGCATCGGAATGATTATTCCGATTATCCCGGTCATCTTTACTGACCCAGCTTCGCCCTCATTCCTTCTCCACGGCTACTCAACCGCGATGCAGTACCTTGTGGCAGGCCTCATCACCGCGCTATTCGGACTGATGCAGTTCGTTGCGGCGCCTATTCTCGGGGAACTCTCGGACGTGTACGGCCGGAAGCGCTTGCTCACGCTTGGAGTGGGTGTGCTCGCGATTTCTCAACTCGTCTTCGGGTTCGGGATTGAAATAGCGTCCGTTGCGCTCCTCTTGGTCGCGCGCGCAGTCGCAGGACTTGCGGGGGCAAACTTCTCCATCGCACAGGCCGCTATCGCAGACGTGTCCGCGCCTGCCGACCGTGCGAAAAACTTCGGACTCATCGGGGCTGCGTTCGGCATCGGATTCATCCTCGGCCCCCTGCTTGGCGGATGGATTGCGGGAGCGACGGGTAATCCTGCGGCGCCGTTCTGGGCTGCGGGCGCGCTTGGCGTGCTGAATGTCATCTTCATCTCGCTCTTCCTTCCGGAGACGAATAAGAACAAGACTGCCGCGCACAAGTTCCACATACTGAAAGGCGTGAGAAACATCCGTGCCGCATTCGAAGACAAGGACGCGAGCCCGGTGTATATGGCGAACTTCCTCTATATGAGCGGTTTCGCATTCTTCACCTCCTTTTCCGGCATCCTTCTCGTGAACCGCTACGGGCTCGATGAGGCGGGCATCGGTACGTTCTTCGGCGTGGTGGGGCTCTGTATGGTCATCACCCAGCTTTTCATCCTGCGCCTCGTGACGAAGCACTACAAGGAGCGTCCCATCATACGCTTCACGGTCCCGGTGGTTGCGGCATCGATGGCGGTGTTTCCGTTTCTCGGAAGTATCGGCCTCACCTATGCGCTTATGCCGGTTATCGCCGTTGCACAAGGACTCACGATGGCGAACATGACGGCTCTTGTATCGAAAAGCGTTTCGCCCGAGAAGCAGGGAGCGGCGCTCGGCATCAATGGTTCATTGCTCGCGTTCTCCCAAGGCACGATACCGCTTCTTGCAGGCTTTGCTTCAGGTGCGGTCGGGGTGATGGCGCCGTTTCTTGCGGCTGCGGTGTTTATGGCGGGCTCTTGGTGGGTGCTTTTCTTGCGTAAGCGGTAAAACGAAACTCACCCGTAACGGGTGAGCGTAAGGTACGTATGAATAAGAGGAGGATAGGCGGGAGCGACCAAAGGGCCGCCCCCGCTTTTCGCGTCATGCGGTCTCGAGTTCGAGCACACGCACCTTCATTGGTGCGGTTGGTTCGTCCTCGGGGACGTACTCAACCGTTGCCTTGAGGCCGAACGGGAGCTCTTGCAAGCTCACGTGGCCGTCAAAACCGGGGATGAGTACACCATCGCGGTAGAACGATTCGAGCGTGTTGGCGGTGCGTTTGTCGAACGAGACGGTGACGGAGTCGCCGACACCAAACCGCGCCTGCAGATCTTCCGGAATCCCGCTCAGGGTGAGCTCGGTTCCGAATTTCACGCAGACGACGGTCGGGGT
>CAZHSZ010000009.1:0-3584 GCA_964535425.1 uncultured Candidatus Saccharibacteria bacterium
CCGTTTAGCGGGAAGTCGATGTCCGCGGCAGGGATAGCTACTTGGTATGCGGCGGGTATCGAGGTGTTGGTGTTATAAGACGGTCCCGTGACGATACCGAAGCTGTCGGTCATCGCGATGTTATTACCGTAGCAGCCGGCAACGTATTCCGGGCGATAATCGTAGTAGCGGTAGTAGAACTTGCCGTACGTCGCGTCGAAGTGGAAGCGTGGGACAATAGGCCCGGTGCCGGTCACCGTACAGAGCATGGAGGATGAGCCATCGCTATTTGCAGTGAGCGTTCCGCAGGAAAGACCGGATGGGATGACGCTGACTGATTTTGCGGGCGGGTTCACCACGAACGGAATGTACACGTCGAAGGTGAGGCCATATCCAGGGAGATCGTATTTCACGATGTAGTCCTTCGAGTCACAGGTTACACGACCGGATACGCGTGGAGGTGGCGCGGCGTTTGCACGCCATTCACCGAACGGCGAGTCCATTGAGTAGCCGGTGCCGTACCAGTACAGGTTGTTTGAAACGTACGGACCGAATACGAGCTTGACCTGCGTGCCGGTCGGTATGTTCGCGTTTTCCGCATACGGCGCACCGGTCGAAGGGTTCACGACGCCTATATCGTACCCGACGGTGATGTTCGGATTCGAGAGGCCGGACACCCAGCCCTGAGTCGAACTGTCGCTTGAGGGGAGACAGCCAGTGGTGCTTCCGCAGCCTGAGGCCCATCGGTTCCAGGCGTACCAAAGCGTCTTAGTAAGCTGGATGTTATATCGATACGCGCTCAGTCCGCTTGAATTAGTCGTTGCCTCGGTGGTGACGAGATCGGTAGTGGCTGGAGTAATTTCTGGAACTTGAACGCTTGTCTGCGTATAGGTACCGCCACCGCCACCGCCACCGCCATCAAGCACCGTCTCCCTCCTCATAAGTACCGCTTCGGATATTTGCGGAGCGACCGCGAATCCGAGTGCAATCAGTAGGGCGAGCGCGAATACTGCTTTTTTCATGGCGTTTTTTTTATGTGGAAATTTCATATAGCTGGTACTGACGGCACTTCGGTGGGAGGCCGCTTTTTATTTTTGAGATAAAGACCGGCACCGATGCCAAGCAGCACAAGTAATGCGACTGCGACGATGAGGGCATACGGGAGCGGACATCCCTTTCCGGATTCATTACAGGTGTACGGTACCGAGACTTCGTCTATGAGCTTTCCATCCTTGAATATCTTCGCGTGAACGGTGTACGAGTCTGAGGCGCGCGTAAGCGGGGCGGTCACGGCATAGATATTTCCCGGAGCTATTCCTTCGTAGGACTTCTCCGCAAGCGTACCTCGGAACGTAAGGGTATCTAGAAGATTGTTTGAGGTCGCCTTCAATTCGACTTTGACCGCGTCAGCATTCGCCGTGCCGCTGCTATGGAAACAGGCGAATACCGTATCATCCTTTTTGCCCGGATATGCGTCAGAACCGACAAAGTTGAGACGGGGAAGATTCAGTCCTTTATTGATAAAGCGGATAGATTGGAAGGAATGCTGCTTCCCTTCCTCCTTAGGCGTGTATTCGACGAGGAGGTTGTATACCGTCTTGCTCGAATCGGTGGCCGTATAGGTAACTGGCACCTGCCCTCCCGCGGGAACCGAGACGGGGATTTCTTTTTTCTCTATGAGCGTGTCTTCGCGAAGCGTATCCCACGAGTACAACTTCAAGGAAACGGTTCCTTCTTCTTGAATCGTTCCCGTGTTTACCAACTGCACGGTAATCGGTAATCCTTCGGCTTCAACGTCAAAGCGCGGAGAGAATGCTGCTCCGTGCAGAACTGTGTCGCCTACGATGGTCTGATGGAGGTCGATATGGGTGCTTCCCGTCTTTGCACCGACGACGCCGAACTTCGCGCTTCCGCCGACGATGTCGGTCGTGAAGGAAAGGCCGTTCATATTGAATCGGTCGTGGGAAACGACGAACGTTGCAAGCTCGTGGGCGCCGATTTCGGCATTTGACGGCACGTCCCAGGTAAAGGAGAGCGGTAGCGTCTCGCGCGCCGCGAGCGTCATATGCTGCTTAATCGGGAAGAAATCCACGACATCCGGACCGAAGGAGTCCTTTTCGCCGGGATTCGCGCGATAGAAGACTTTCGCATAGATGGCGACATCCGAGAGCGGATAGTCGTTTTCGTTCGTTATCTTTCCCGTAAACCCGAGCGTCGAGCCCTGAGCGGCATTCGAGAGGTTGCTTGAAATGATGACCGGTGTCGAACCGAAGCGGTAGTGGTCGAAGCAGGAGGAGAGCGACGGATCGAGCGCCTCCACATGCTCTTCTCCGGGAGTTGGGAGAAACGCCTCGATTTTCTGCGGTGCGGGAGTCTCGGCGGCAAACGCAACGAGCGGAGAGAACACTTGGAACAAAGCAAGCAGTACGGCGATGTTTCTCATGGGTATGTATATATTTTTTTAAATTGTAGCACGCATGCCTGGTCGGCTGTTCCGTCGATGGCGCCGTGTGCATAATGGCGAGACGGGCGTACGCTATATACTTGAGTAATCTTTCAATGGACCGGCGCGCATTAGGCATAGTGCTCTGTGTGATACTCCTTTCGCTTGCGGGCGGACTATGGTATCTCCAGGCGTTCGCGTGCACACCTATCCGGAACGCTCCTCCAGAACGCGGTTCCCACGGATACCGGCTCTGGCGCGGAGAGACGTTGGTGAGTTTCGCGCACCAAAGCGGATACGTCTGCGTACCTGAAGGATGGGAAGCGGTAGGTGCCGTCGATTCCGCAAACGGTCGCGCGCGCTTCAAGGAAGGCGATACCGGCGTAATCCTCAAGTCCTCGGCGTTCGGGGCGAAGACGCTTACCTTTGCGCGGAGCTCCTATACGGTACGTGTGCTCTATCCGGCATCGCTTACGGGAGAGCGGCTAGCAGGATACGAGCAGGCCATAGGAAACGCGTTCGAAAACATTGGCACCCTCTACGGCGACAATGCTACGAATGCTCCGCGCGCGCATACGGTCGTCATAACCGCGGGGCTTGGCGTGTCCGGCAACGAACGCGACAGCGTGTACCCCGATCCGGGCCCGGACGTTTCTTATTTCATACTTCCCCTAAACCACGGACGCTCCGAGGAGCTTTTCATCCATGCGGTCGCCCATCTCTACAATCGTTTCGCTGGTGCCGAAAATGCGTATGAAAGCGCACAGTCCCCCATCCACGCTGAAGACTGGCAGGAACTTGAAGCCGCATGGACGGAGACCGCCTACGAATCGTCCAACAGTTTCCGGACGATGCGCCTTACGTATCTGTATGACGTACACAAGGATGTGCAGACCGATACCTTCTCGCCTTCGCGCGGAGCGCCGTTCAACGACCCGGTAGCATTTGCCGCGATGCAACGGAGCGTTCCCACGAATGCGCAGTCGAGCTTCGTCGATACGCAGTACGGCCACTACGTCCTCTACCCGCTTATGATGACCGCCATAGACGGGCTCTTACAAAAGCGCGGCGCAGGCACCGACGTTGAGCGCCTTCTCATCGAACTGCACACGGGAAGCGTATCGTCCTTTTTTGAAACGCTGCGCACTCTGCTCACGAAAGA
>CAZHSZ010000009.1:3684-29043 GCA_964535425.1 uncultured Candidatus Saccharibacteria bacterium
TCGACGGCGTCTCCGAATGGAATGCTTTCCGTGTCCTTGAGCGGGAACAACCGTGCGCGTATCGCGGCTGCCTGCGCCTGGCGCTCGGCGAGCACCTGACTGTACGTCGCTTCTTCGTTTTTAGTTATGGCGAGAAGCTGGTTCTTGTCCGCCTTGTTCTTGTCGATCTCGAGCTTTTTGGTCTCAACCACATACTTCGCGTCCGCTTCGGCCGCCTGGCGGTCGGCGAGCGCTTTGCGTTCCGCTTCCGTTTCGGTACGCGTTTCCCGTATCTCAGCGAACTCCTTATGGAGGCCGGACTGCACGGTGACGATATTGTCCACGTCCTCGAAAAGCGCGAACGCGCTGTCGGCCGCAAACGCTATTTCGACGAGCGACAAATCGTCTATCTGATCCTGGCGGCGCATAAAGGAGGCGAGCGAGTCGTGGCCGTCCTCTATTTTCGCGGACAGCTCGTTGATGCGCGCGGTCTTGGTTTTTATCTGCGCGCCTATCTTACCTATTTCTATATTTTTCGCTTTTATCTGCGCCGTCGCCTGTGCAATCTGCGCGTTAAGGAGCGTCACGTCTCCCTGAAGGGAGTTTTTCTTCTGCCGGGTCGCGTCAAGCACTTTTTGCCACTGGCCTATTTCGTCCTGGAGCTTGTCGTACTGGTCTTCAAGCTCCGCACGTTCGCGCTCAGATAGTTCCTGCGCATGCGCATCCTGCGGCACCATCGCGGAAAACGGCGCGATAAGGAGCATCGCGAAAGCAACTATGGTAAGTGCAGTGAAAAAACGAGTCATAAACCGCTTCATGCAGTATAACAGAAGCGGTACGCGCGAAAATGTGACGAAAAAACCGGCTTGTGGCCGGTTTTTCTTTTGCACGGTGCGGAAAGGTTACTCCGCCGCAGCTGCTTCTTCTTCGGTCTTACCCTTCTTCTCCACCTCAATTGCGGCCATATCCGGAGCGGCAACAGTTGCTTCCTCTTCCTCTTCGACTTCCTGTATGAGGGCCACCACCTGGTCGGCTTCGACGCGCGCTTCGACGCCCGTCGGAAGGCGGAGGTCGGATACGTGAATCTGGTCTCCGACAGCGGCAAGTGCCGAGATATCTACCTCGATTTCATGCGGAAGGTTCGCGGGAGCCGCTTCGATTTCAAGCTCATGGAGCACCTTCACGAGGCTTGCGCCTGCCTTAACGGCTGCCGATTCGCCTACATACGTAAGTGGGACAGCCACTTCCACCTTTGCACCCTTTTCAATCGCGTAGAAGTCGGCATGGCGCGGGACGTTCGTGACCGGGTCGCGGTCTATTTCATGGATAAGCACCTGGAGATCGGAACCGAGTCCTGAGAGCTCGATAACGGAAGACTCTCCCTCGTTGCGGAGGATTTTATCGAAATCGCGGGTCGACACGGTGATAGGGGTCGACTCCTGCTTCGGTCCGTACACGACCGCAGGGAGCATACCCTTGGCCAAAAGGCCAAGCGACTGCTTGCCGGTCTCTTCCCGCTTGGTTGCGGTCAAGGTAATAGTCATAATGGAGGGCAGTATGCCTTATCCGGGGCCGTGGCGCAAGGTTTACTCCCCTAGAGTCGCTTTCGATACCTTTAAGAGGCGCCCGAGGAACGCTTCGCGAGCGGCCGCTACGTTCTCGTCCTTTCCACCCCATACCTTGAGCGCCTCATCCTGGAGCGCGCGAGCATAGGAGAAAGAAATCCCCCATGGGGCGCCGGCCGCTTTTGCGGCTTTCGCGATTGCGCGGAGATTATCGGTAGCCTGGTCGTTTCCCTGGCCGCCTGAAAGGAATACGATTCCCGGAATTACGGCGGGTACGGCTTCCGTGAGCGCACCAAGCGTATCCTCAGCCACTTCCTCGGGAGTATCGATTTTCCCGGTCCCCTTTCCGGACATCGCCATAGAAGTCTTTATGATGACCGCCGACTGGTCGACGCCATGCTCGCCGAGCGCCTGCACGAGCGCATGGAGCGCATCGGTAATTACGGCACGGCTTCGCATCCGGCTATGCATACCGTCATAGAGCACTTCAGGCTCGAGGATGGGCACCATGCCTGCTTCCTGTACGCAGCGCGCGTACATCGCGAGGCGCTTGGCGTTCTCGACTATTGCCGCAGAAGTCGGCAGACGGTCGCCGTCGATTTTTATGACGGCGCGCCACTTGGTAAACCCAGTCTGATGCGCATCACGATACCCGTGCAAGCGGTCGGAGAGTCCGAGCAGACCTTTGGTGATGGATTCGTCTTCGCTTTCCGGCATCGGTTCAATGCCTTCGTCTACCTTTATGCCCGGCATGATGCCACGCGCATGCAAGGACGCGGCGAACGATTCCCCACTGTCCGCTTTCTGTTCGAGCGTTTCGGAATACAGAATTACTCCTGATAGGAATTGCTCGACGCCTGGAGCGGAAAGATACAGCTCGCGGTATTTCCGGCGCATTTCGGGTCCCGTTTCAATGCCGTACGCGGTCAAGCGCTTATCGGCAGTAGCGTTACTCTCATCCGCCGCAAGCACTCCTTTTGGCGTCGCTACGAGCGCACGCGCTTTTTCTGATAGGTCAATCATATGGACAGTGTAGCATTCAGGAAAACTCTAGAATTCGTCGAATACCGGAACCAGGTTCACCACGACCGTATCCTGAGCTGCAGCCCCGTCGCACGAGATGGTGAAGGTTGTCTGCTTGGTGATGGTGCGAGATACGTTTGAGGTAGACGTGGCGACGGTAGGACCCGCAAGCGCGCCCGAAGCATATCCGTCCGTACCTGATACGGTACATGAAGTGACATTCGCGGCACTCCAGGAAACGACGGCTGTGCCTCCTGACTTTACGCGCGACGGGGTCGCGGTGATGTAGGCTACGGGCGAGGTCGCCGTAATTTGGCTCGTACAGGGAGCCGCGCCGCTTGAGGACGTGCACATGAGTTGGTAGGTATTTCCCGGAACGGTAGTAACCGCTCCTGAGGTGCCACTACGTGCGCCTCCGGTGTTAAATCCGTTTCCGGTACAGGTATCGGCGTTCGTCGACGACCAGGTGAATGTGGCGCTTGCACCGCCTACAAGTGGAGACGGGTTGGAACTAAAGTTGCAGCTGATTGGAGCCGGTGTCGGCGCAGTCACCGTGAACGTCGTCCAAGGGCTGCAGTTGTTCCCTTCATCGGACTCCGCGACGCTTCCCGTCCATGAGGTATTCAAGTCGGCGCAGCCGCGATACTGGTACGTGCCCGGCGTTGAGATAGTTCGGGAAGCAGTGAAGGTTGCGGTGGCACCGGGCGCAGCTGAAGCGGAAGATGCCGCGAAGAGCGTTCCATCCCCGAGCTCGAACATATTGCTGAAGCCGTTTGCCGCCGCTGTTCCGAGATTGGTTGCGCCGGCAGTAAAAGTGATGGGACCTGCGCTTACCGAACTTCCCCACGCGGGCGTGTAATTCATGGCCGTAAGGTCTACGGGCGAAGGGGTTACGGCGACCGTGGCGGATGCGGATGCGGACGGCGCGGGAGAAGCGCCGGTGCACGTATACAGATCGGTATTCACGTTACAGCCGCTCGCGCTATTTACCTTACAGACACTCGAGGACGCGGAGCAGCTCGTTCCGCCAGGATTTGCCGAAGGGCAATCAGGCACGTTGCGGTATCCGCGGCTAAGGTCGGTGAGCGGGCAGGCGAAATCGCTCGTATCGCTCGTTGTGTATGTCCAGGTGCCTGCGGTGCCCGCGGAGCGGCTACAGCTAAGACCATACCCGGTCGTCGTTTGCGGCGATACGTTTACCATACCGGAGAGTGCACCGAGCGTATCGAATCCCGTACCCACGCATACGTCCGCATTCGCGGAACTCCAAGAGAGGGCAGATGAGTTGCCTTGGATAATCGATACCGGGTTCGCTGAAAGCGAAGCGGTAGGCGCGGTTTGGGTTACGGGACAGGCATTGCTTGCGACGCAGCGGCGCTGCTCCTTGAAGTAGCTGTTCGGCGGCTCGCATCCAAGTCCGGTTACCGAGCGTCCCTGAAGCATCTCGCCTTCATTGCAGGTGATATCCAGCCATTCCTGCGTCGGATTGCAGGAAGCGTTATACGCATTCGATATCTGCCCGCATCCCATGTTGACCCAGTCGCCTTCGGACGGCGCATATGCCGCATCCGGCCAGCACACTTTGTTGCGGCCGTACTGCCCGCCGTACACCGCTTCACCGCTGCAGCATGCCTGTTCCTCATAGAGCGTGAGCGCGTAGGTTGCCATAGGCATCTGTCCGATGGTAGTGCCGTTTGGTGAGCATGAAGGCGAAGGCGCACTCTCTACCGCACAGACGCTTGAGCAGCCGTCGCCGTTTGCGGTGTTCCCGTCGTCGCAGGCTTCTCCGGACTCGATCGAACCGTTTCCGCATACCGGCCCGCTTGTCCCTCCGCCAGTCCCGCCCCCGGTTTCAAGAGTGCATATCGACGAGCAGCCGTCGCCTCCCACCATGTTCCCGTCATCGCAGGCTTCGGGAGACTCCACAGTGCCGTTTCCGCATACTGCTTCTCCCGTGAATCCCCCGCCGCCCGCTTGCGCAAAACCGTACGGCGCGAAAAACATGATGCCGAGCATGAGAGCGAGGAACGGAAGGGTTTTATAGTTCATATAGCCACAGTATATAGGCGCGTACGGTATGCGGAACGCGCGCGCTGTGTATACGGGACCGGAGGCTCTGTAGAGCGCGGATGCTACACTGTTTTCGTATGAAACCCTTTGATTTTCTCGCCGTTGGCGACATCGTGACCGAGCCCTTTATCCGCCTCAAGGATGCGAAAGTTACCTGCAATATCGACAACGAGAACTGCACCATCTCGATGCGCTGGGGCGACAAAATTCCCTACGACTCCGCGGTCGTCTGCAGGGCGGTAGGCAATTCCCCGAACGCAGCAGTCTCTGCGGCACGCATCGGACTCAAGACGGGACTTGCCACCGACATCGGAAACGACGCCATCGGAAAGGGAAACCTCGAGCAGCTCAAAAAGGAAAAGATTTCGACGAAGCATGTCCGCATCCATAAGGGTATGGTGAGCAACTACCACTATGTGCTCTCGTACGAAAGCGAGCGGACCATTCTCGTGAAGCACGAGGAGTATGACTATCGATTCCCTACAATGAATCCTGCTCCGCGCTTCATGTACCTCTCCTCCCTTGCTGCGAACTCACTTCCCTATCACAAGGAAATCGAGTCGTACCTCGCAAAGCACCCTGAGACCTTCCTTACGCTCCAGCCGGGCACCTTCCAGATGAAGCTTGGCGTGACTGATCTCAAGGGCCTCTATGAACGCGCAAACCTGCTCGTCATTAATAAGGAGGAGGCGGCGCGCATCCTCGGTCTTCCGGAAAGTGGAAACGAAATCAAGGATTTGCTTGAAAAGACGCGCGCATTCGGTCCGAAAGCCGTTATCATCACCGACGGACGCGCAGGTGCGTATAGCTTCGACGGAAGCGAGATGCTCCATATCCCGATGTATCCGGACGACCGCGAACCAATAGAGCGCACCGGCGCAGGCGACGCGTTCGCTTCGACCGTGACCGCGGCGCTCGCACTTGGAAAACCCTTTCGCGAGGCGCTTCTGTGGGGTCCGATAAACTCCATGGCGGTCGTGCAGGAAATCGGCGCACAGAAAGGCCTCCTTACGCGCAAAGCGATCGAGGAATTCCTTGCGAAAGCTCCTGAGAGCTACCGGGTAACGCCCCTATAGCGCGTCGATGTCGTAGGCTTGCGATGCGATAAATTCCGCCGTATCGACGGTACGAACGATAACGGCTGTTGCGATTCCGCCGATGAGCGCTATTGCGAAAAAGGCGACAAGCGATGGAATCGGCTTTTCGAGGAGACGATGGCGCATCGAGGGAAAAACTATGAGAGCTTCTTACCTTCGTCCGCGATGTGGCGCGGAGAGAGGCCATAGAAGTCCATTAATTCATCAGGCTCTCCCGACTGTCCAAACTCATCCTGCATGCCCATGCGCGTAATCTGAATCGGATGTTTGAGGGACAGGCATTCGGCAACGGCGCTTCCAAAGCCGCCGGCCACCTGGTGCTCTTCCACGGTCACGATACGCACTACTTGGGACGCCGCCTCTACCGCCGCTGCGTCGTCAAACGGCTTTACCGTATGGAAGTGAAGCACGATGGAGCCGATACCTTCTTCTTCAAGAAGCTTCGCGGCCTGAAGCGTACGGTACGCGACCGAGCCGGTTGTGAAGAATGCCACGGTCGGCTTCTCGCTCTTCCAAAGCGTAAGCGCCTTCCCTATTTGAAATGGCGTCTCGGGGGTGGTGAATACGGGTTCTGCGGCGCGGCCGAAGCGTATGTAGCAGGGGTTCGGAAGCTTTGCCGCTTCCACCACGCATTTCTCTCCTTCAACGCTGTCCGCAGGCACCATTACCGTCATATGCGGCAGCATCCGCATAAGCCCGATGTCTTCGAGCATCTGGTGAGTGGCGCCGTCGGGTCCTGTCTGTATGCCCGCATGCATCCCGCCTATTTTTACCGGCTGCTGGTTTAGAGCCGCGGTCGTGCGGATTTGCTCGTAGCTTCTTCCTGGGGAAAATGCCGCATAGCTTGCGATGAACGGAATCTTTCCTACCGCGGCGAGTCCCGCGGCAACGGTGGCGAGATTCTGCTCCGCAACGCCCACCTCTATATAGCGGTCCGGGAATTCCTTTTGGAACCACGCGGCACGCGTCGAGTCGCCAAGGTCGGCCGAGAGCACGACGACGTTCGGATTCGCTTTCCCCGCTTCTACCGTACCCTTGCCGAACCCGTCGCGGGTCGGCTTCTTCTCTATGTCGTCCGCAAATACCTTGTCGGAGAGTTTTGCATCGGGATTAATCATACCGTTTAAATTAGAGCGTGTATAAAAGCTTCAGATACGAGGCGCGGGGAGAGGATTTCTGCAGGCGTACTCTGCGTACGACGGAAGAAATTCGAGGGACCCGCAACGAAGTAGATGGAGTTTTTAGACATGCTCTAGAATTTCTTTAATAAAACGCTCTCCTTCCTCGGCAGTCGGCGGCTTGCCGTGCCACTTGTAGTCGCCCTCGATTTCCTTCACGCCCTTTCCGGGAATCGTGTTCGCAAGGATAAGGGTCGGGCGGTCCGCAATCGCTTTCGCCTGCTCTATCGCATCCGCGATTTCGCGTATGTTATGGCCGTCGATTTCAATCACGTGCCAGTTGAATGCGCGGTACTTATCCGCAAGCGGCTCAAGCGGCATGATGTCCTCGGTCGAGCCTTCTATCTGGATGAAGTTGCGGTCCATAATGGACGTGAGGTTTGCGAGACGATACTTCCCCGCGAACATAATTCCTTCCCAGGTGTTGCCTTCCTGCTGTTCGCCGTCGCTCGTCAAGCAGTACACGTGGCTCTTCTTTCCGTCCATTCGGAGTCCGTACGCCATGCCTGCGGCCTGCGAGAGGCCGGAGCCCAAGGGGCCCGACGTACTCTCCTGACCTGGCAAGCGGTCGCGCTCCGGGTGCCCCTGGAAGCGGCTGCCGAGTTTGCGAAGCGTGGTCTCCGCTTCTTCTACCGGAAAGTAGCCTGCGTGCGCCATCGTCGCGTAGCGCACCGGAGCAATGTGCCCGTTAGAAAGGACGATGCGGTCGCGCTCCTCCCACTCAGGATTCTTTGGGTCGTGCTTTGCGGTATGAAAATAGAGGGTCGTGAATATGTCCGTCATCCCTAACGGGCCTGCGGTGTGCCCCGACTTTGCCGCGACGAGCATACGGATAATGGTGGCGCGTATGTCGCGCGCTTTTGCTTCTATAGTCTTAATTTCTTCTTCGCTTATATGGCTCATACGGGAATTGATTCAAGTAAACGCACCGCCGCCTTGGGATCTTCGGCATTCAACACGTAGGAACCGGGTGCAAGCCTTCTCGCGCCTGCCTCAACGAGGCTTGGCGCGGTATTCATGTTTACTGCACCGTCTATCTCGATTATAACATCGGGATATCTTTCCCGGACTTGGCGTATTCTTTCAAGCACTCTCGGGTCAAACGGCTGACCTTGTATACCTATGGGAGAAATGCCCATAAGCTGGACGCACGAAATATGGGGAATGTAGTCATCAATACGATTGATGGGGGTCTCGATAGTGAGAGAAACCCCGAGCTCTATGCGCCCTTCTGCCGCCTTACGACATGCGTCAAAATCATGCTCTGACTCTATATGAATAAGGGCTCGCACTATGCCTGCCTCTATCCAATCCGGCAGCATCCGCTCCGGATGATGCGACATGAAATGCACTTCAAACGCCATAGCATCCGCGCATGGCAGAGTCTCTTCACCGCGTACGATACGACGAAAGCGTTCGTGGTCTTCCGGGTCCTCGTTTAACGGCCAAGAACGCGAAGGCACGAACAGCCCATCGGATACGTCTATCTGAAAAGCGGCTACTGCGCCCCGCACTTTTTCTATTTTTGTTTTCAGCTCGAGGAATGAAGCGGCCGGCAACGAAGGGAAAACTTCTATGTTCATACTAGGTATTCTATCCAAAAAGTATTCCATCAAGTACCGCCCTTGTCGGTACAAGCACGGCCGGAATGATGATGCTCATGAGGTGAGGACTAAGGATCCGCAAAGCACCCGTCCTCGAGCCATCCTCCCGTGCCCCCGACAGAAATACTCTGGTTTCCGCTTGAGCCGATGCAGAGGAATCGCACGGCAGGGGCTACTTTCGAACTCTCGTACGGCAAATACGCCATGATGGTGTATTTTTCGTTGCTGTTCGGACTCGTGTTCGAGAAATATACGCAGCTCGTAGTGCACCCGCCCATGCCGGTCGATGCGGCGACGAGTTCGGCGCATATCTCCGTCGCCTTGGTAGAAAATTGTGATGAGGTGAATCCTGTCAGACACTGGTCGCCCGCATTTTTCCATGCACCGCCGGTTTTTATCCCTGCATACGAACCGGTATTGGTCCGTTCCTGCTCCATCACGGTACGAAGCTGGTATGCCTGCTGGCGCACGGCCGCATCCGCTGCCTTGAGTCGCGCCTCGCGCATGGCGACAATCACGATGCTCGAGAGTATGCCGATGATGGCTACCACCATAAGCATTTCGATTAGCGTGAATCCGCGAACAGGAGGGCGTGCGGCAGTGTGTTTGGTAAAAGTCATGGTGTTAGAGCGCGGTATCTGCAGCCGTTGGAGTCGGCGGCTCTGCATTTCCGCGCACGAAAAGAACTCCGGAGAGACCGATAAGCGCTATCGCAATGGCGAGCAGCACGTACTGCGCGCCCGTGTCAGTCTGGACCAGCCCGGTCTTGCGGATTATCCCGATGAAAAAGGAGGGGCGTCTATTCGACGGTCGCGCCGTAAAGGTCGATTCCGGCTCGTTGAATTCAACGCTCATATGACGAAGTATACCTCGCTTGTCCTTACTTTAACCAAAGACACTGTGGGTACCTTATCCGAGCTTTTCCACGCGCCGAGTATGCCGACCACCACCAAACGGAGTCGCGAGGAACTGCCGTATTTTCTCGAGTATCTCTTCTTCGGTGAGAAACCGAGCGCCAAGCGACAAGATGTTCGCGTCATTGTGGTCGCGTGTCGAGGTCACCATATCTATCTCCTTCCCATCGCTGTCCGTTTGCTTGCGGCTCGGCTCTCCATAGAAAACCGCGGCGCGCGCGCCCGGCACTCGGTTTGCTGCCATCGCTTCCCCTTGTCCTGATCCGCCAAGGATGATGCCGAACGAGCCTTTGTCTCCCGCCACCTTTTTCGCGCACGGGATGATGAAGTCCGGATAGTCGTCGTCCTTGTCAAACGTATGGGCGCCGCAGTCTTCCACGTCGTGTCCAAGAGAAGCGAGAAACGGCTTTAGTTTTTCCTTAAGCTCGAACCCGCCGTGATCAGTAGCGATATAAATCTTCATTTTATGCGTTTCCCGCTTTTATAGCGTGTTCAACCAAGGTGTGCGTGTACCCTGCTTCGTTGTCATACCACGCAAGCACCTTTACGAGGTTCCCGTCGACGACGCGCGTCATTCCGAGGTCCGCGATGGAGGCAAACTTCTCTCCCTGGATATCGCTTGAGACGAGCTCCTCGTCGGTTGCGGTAAACACTCCTGCCCAGCGCGGGTCTTTCGCCGCAGTACGCAGTATCTCGTTCACTTCTTCCGCGGTCGTCGCGCGCTTCGCGATGAACGTGATGTCCGCGATGGAGCCCGCGGGAACGGGGACGCGAAGCGATATGCCGTCGAATTTCCCTTCGAGCGCCGGGTATGCCTTCGTGACCGCGATAGCGGCGCCGGTAGAGGTAGGCACGATATTCTGCGCTGCGGCGCGTCCTTCCTTCATATCTTTCTTCGCGGGTCCGTCAACAATCGACTGGCTCGCCGTATACGCGTGCGTCGTGGAGAGGATTGCTTTCTCGATGCCGATGGCGGCGTCGAGAATCGCGATGACCGGGGATGCCGAGTTCGTCGTGCAGGATGCGTTACTGGTGATGGCGCACGTGCCGATGCGGTCCTCGTTAAGTCCCATGAGGACCGTCGCGCCTAAGGACGCGTCCCCTTTTGCGGGAGCTGAGATGACGACGCGGCGCGCGCCGGCATCGAGGTGCGCTTTCGCTTTTTCATATTCGGTGAAAAATCCCGTTGATTCGATGACCACATCGATAGCGAGGTCTTTCCACGGAAGCGCGCTTGGTTCCTTTTCCGAGAGGAACTTCACCGGTGCGCCCGCGACCATAAGCATGCCGTCCTTCGCTTCCACGCTGAAGAGGGCTTTCTTATAGACGGTGTCGTATTTCAAAAGGTAGGCGAGATTTTCAAGGGAGCCAAGGTCGTTTATTGCGACCACTTCAAGCTCTTCGCGCCCCTGCGCTTGCCGTACGAATGCCCTGCCGATGCGCCCGAACCCGTTTATCGCTACGCGTATTTTTTTCATAGTGAGCCTATAGTACCGCATCATGCCCGCGCAACTATCCCCACCGACGATCAAAAAGCAGGCGCTTCTGGTGCCGGCCTGAGGCCGCGGAAGCTCGAGCGTCCCGTACCCGGCCCGGGTACGGGACTAATCCACCGATTCCCAAACGATTTTTGAAATATCCCGTATCACGGCGGAAAGTTTGGCGAAATCCTGTCCCTGGGTCATAACGCACAGAAGGTACGGGCGTTCAGGGTGGTAGATTATTCCGCAATCGTGAAGCTGGACCGCGGAACCGTTCTGGAGTGCGCGCTCCCCAAACTTATGCGAAACAACGGTCGTATCAGGCACTCCCGCCACCAATCCTTGCGTATAGGTCGACTTTGCGAGCGTTTTCAGCAGCTCCTCGGAACGGTCGGGCGAAAGGTAGGTGGCGTTATAGAGGATGCGGAAGAAGGACGAATAGTAGTGCACGTTGGTGACGTAGTCCCCGGTGCGGTTCGGCGCGCTCACGCCGAGCGTATGGTACGCGTCCTGAAGCTGCTCGTCCGTAAGTACGCTTGCGAGCAGGTCGGCAGCATTGTTATCGGAATGCACGAGCATTGCCTCGAGCAATCCTTGCACCGTATACGCCTTTCCGGGCGTAACCGCGACATTCTTGAAATACTGCAGATGCGCCGTATCCCCGCTCTCGTAGAACACTTCCTGTGCAAGCAGGCTCGGGTTCGACTCCGCGGCCTTTTCAATTGCCATCGCAAGCGGCACCTTCAATAGGCTTCCGGGCGCGAATTCATGCTCGTAGTCGACACCAAGCCAAGGACCGCCTTTCAACTGCCTAAAATAAATGCCTACGACACCCGCCTTCCCGCTCTGCTTTGCGGAGTCGACATAGGAATCGAGCTGCTGCTCAAGCTCCAGCATGACGTCGTTTCCCACATGGTCGAATCTCGTTTCCCCGCACAAGAGAAGCGGGCTTACGAACGCATAGCGGTGATTCCCTCCGTGCTGGTATTCCGAATCGAAGGTAAAGGCCTTTTCCAAATGCCGGTGGATAGGCGAAGGTGCCACTCCCGCAATGATGCCGAGTACGAACACCGCGCCTAATGAAGCGGCAAGGTGCAGGCGGTTCGGTTTCATGGCGCTTTCTTATTTGATCTGCGTTGAAACGGAGCGGGATACTTCCGCTATCGCGGACGCTATCGTGTCGAAATCGGTACCGCGCATCATGACGCACAGAAGATACGGATTCCCGGGCTGGTAGATTATCCCGCAGTCGTGAAGCTGCACGGACGAGTCGCCGGTGAGCGCTCGCTCGCCGAACTTATGCGCTACCGGTATTCCTTTTGGTACTCCGGCTACGATGCCCTTCGTAAACGTCGACTCCGCAAGTATTGAGAGGAGCTGTTCCGAGTATTCGTGCGAAAGGTACGTACCATTATAGAGGATACGAAAGAATGACGCGTAGTTGTGCACGGTCGTCAGGTAGTCCTTCCCGAAGGTGGGCGTCTCGATACCGAGTCGCGAGTATGATTCTAGGACGTGTTCGTTGCCGACGACTTGTGCAAGCAGGAGCGCGGCGTTGTTGTCTGAGTGGACGAGAGCGGCACGGATGAGCTCGAGTACGGTGTACGTGCTGCCGACCTGTATCATGTCGGATACGTAGTACTCGTCGGCGCCCGAATCCCCTCCTTCGAAATATATCTGTTCGCCGAGGAGTTCCGGTTTGGTTTCGGCGGCCTCGAATATGCTCATGGCGAGTGGGACCTTCAGCAGGCTGCCCGGCCCGAACTTTGCCTCGTAGTTCACGCCGACCCAAGGGCCGCCTTTCAATTGGCGGAAATATATTCCCGCTTCGGTTATTTTCCCTTCGCTTTTCAGGCGGTCCGTAAGCGAAGAAAGCGTTTCTTCGAGTTTCTTCGTTTCGTCATTGCCGAGATGGTTGAACTCCCCTTCGCCGCACGCTAAGAGCGGGTTTATGAACCGGTAGGGGTGGTCGAGCTCCCACTGGGGCTTTTCATCGAAGGATAGGGGGAGCGAGGGCGAGGAAGGCAGGAGGCCGAGGAAAAAACCGAGCGCAAGCGCAATAACCCCTATGAGCCATCGGTTTTTGAGAACCTCCATATACCGCCCATTCTATCGCGCATCGGCGCTTCTGCACCACTACACCCTGGTGCGCAACGGAATACGTACCGAGAGCACGATGTGGGCTATCGCCCAGGCGTCGTAGTAGACGATGGCGAAGAAGTACCGCAGGTACTCGGTCTTGAGCGCGAGGAAGACTATGAATGCGGCGAGACTCACCGTTACGGTGACAGCCGTCAAAAGCCAGTACTCTCTCGCCTTGCGTGCGTCGCCTTTCACCCGCTCGCCAAACGCAAGCGCCCAGTTGAGCCCGTGAAGGAGAATGATGACGGAGAGCGCCTGCTCGGGCCTCCCGCACAGATAGAGAACCAAGAGCGCGGCACCGACATACCAGAGGTACCGTTCCGCTTTCAAAACGGAGTCGCGATTAGAGTAGAAGCGCCAAGCGGCTCCGCAGAAAAAAATCGCGCTCACTCCGTAGAGGAGATACGTACACCAGTCGTCCTTCACGGCCTCGGAGAGCACTATGAGAAACGAAAGCAGGGTGAAGCCGGCCACCGTCGTCAACGTACGCGGCGTACTCCGTTCCCGATGCAGTACGAACTCATCGAATGCGAAGTGTATCGGGAAGAGAAGCGCGACGACGAGGAATATCCAGAAGCCTTGCTCGCCGAAAAACCATAAGTACGCGAGCGTAGCGGAGGCGAGAAGCGCGACCGAAAGCAGGTAGCGCCTCCCTATCTTCCCGCCCCGGTACTGGTAGATGTACGTCATCCAGAAATGGGACTGCCCGATAACGAGGAAGGTGTAGATGAGCCAGGACGCAGGAAACGCGAGGCCGGCGAAAAGGGCTATAAGCGGGAACAGGAAGTCCCGGTACGGGCCAGGGGCGGCATACGGAGATGCGGGCGCCTTTGCAGTCGCTACCGATGACTTGCTCATACCGAAACTATACCAGTAAGGAGTTTCCGTTCGTTTGAAACGGACCGAGGGGACGGTACCATACGGTATGCGTATGCTTCGACTCATTCGTCGGCTCCTTTTGGGTATGCTCGCCCTTTCAGTGCTTGTGCTGTGCGGTACGTACGCGTTTAGAGCATTGACGACCCCTCCCGCGCTCTGCGATGGCTGCAACGTCATACTCGTCTCGCTTGACGCGATGAGCGCGGAGTCGATTGCGGACGGACTTCCCCTGCTTGCCGCACGTGCCGCAAAAGAAGGCGTTCAGTTCGCGCACGCGTATGCGCCGGCAAAACGGCAAACCGAAGGGCACGCGGCAATACTCACCGGAGCATATCCTTGGGATATCGGACTATTGGGTGAAATGCGCGCAAGCATACCTAAAGACGCACCTCTTCTCTCCGAAACGCTTGCTTCCTACGGGTACGCGACCGCCGGTTTCGTGCAAGGTTCGCTCAACGATGCTCCGTGGGGATTTTCGCGCGGATTCCTTGAATGGGACCATCCGGCCCCGGGAAAAGCGCTTAGCCTCGGAGATTTCTTTTCGAAAACGGGCGAATGGGTACGGGCGCACGGCTCTTCTCAGAAACCGTATTTTCTCTACGTGAACCCCTACGACATCTACTCGTTCTTCGACGCGGATGGGACGCCGGGCGGCTTCACGTATGCCGATATGAGCGCCGGCGCGTACGGGGACGCGGACGCGCTTGCGCGCGCTCGCGAAGCGTACACACACAAACTTACGAAGCTCGATTCATATCTCACCACCCTTCTCGATACCGCACAATCGGGTGAAAATGGGCGTAAGACCGTCGTCGTGGTGACGGCAAGCTATGGCGAGTACCTTACGCGCGCGCCGCAGGAGGAGGTAGGCTCCGCGCATCTGCCGAAAAGCCGCGCGCTCTTGGTCCCGCTCATTTTTTTCATCCCGGATACCGACGGGAAACGCGTCGTGCCAACCGTCGAATCGAGAAATGTCGCCGCCACTATTCTTGAGGTCGTGGGTGGAAACCCGGCTGCGCTTTCGGGAGATTCGCTCGTGCCCTATATCAGGTCCGGCGAGGGCAAAAACCAGCTCGTGCGCTCCTACGTGCCCGACTCCGCAGACGAAAAGCTCCTGGAGCCGCCGGGCGTATTTTATACGTACGTGGAACGCGCATACCGAAATCCCGTTTCGCTTCCCGAGCAATCGCCCGAAAAAGCGGATACGCGTGGGTACTTGCTTTCGCTTATATACGACGTCTGGCATCTGGTGAAAGACGGGAGCGGCAAGACCTACCTCTTCGACACGGTCCGCGATCCCGGGGAAAAAACGGACGTATCGGGAAAGATATACACCCTGACCGCCGCCGAGCAGCAGAACATAGGCGTGCTTATGGGCGCCGTGCTTCATGAAAAATAATATGGCGGGATACTCTGCTTCGCCGAAAGATGCCGTACCAATCATCCTCGTAGCCGTTTCCGGATTCCTTGCGGCGACCGGAATACTCGTCGCTCCGCTCTGGTTTTGTACCCCGCTCGGGCTCGCGCTCTTCATATATATGGTATGGAAAAGAACCGCAAATGCGGGCGATAGTCTCTTGTTCGGTGCCGTATTCGGCTTCCTTACGGCGGGTGCCGGCCTCCTTTCGCTGTGGGAAATCGTGCCGCCCGACCAGTCGGCGGACATATCTATGCTCTTTGCCGCCGGACTCCTCTGGCTCGTACCCACCGTTGCGCTCGGCGCCGTATCGATTCCCTTCGCCTACCTGCTCTTCCGCACGAAAGAAAACGCGTTCGCGCCGCTTATCGCCGTAGGCGCACTCGTGCTCCACGAATACCTGCGTATGTGGGTATGGATGGTCGTAACTTACGGAAAGGGCGCGAGCACCGAGCCGCATCTGTCTATTACTGCGCTTGGCTACGCATTTGCCGATAGTCCCTACTTCCTTCAGGTAGCAGGCTACGGCGGACTCCTTGCACTCACGGTCCTGCTTGGTGTGTCGGCCTGCGCGCTCGCCTGCCTCTTCGGAGAAAATGATTCGCGCACCGGGCGGATGCGGCGCATTGGTTCCCTGCTCGCCTTCGCGCTTATCGCCGCATCCCCGCTCTTCTCACTCGAAGGAGAGCCTGTGTTGAAAGAAACCAGAACGATTGCGGTATTCGCCACAAACAGCGGCCCGCACGGAGATACCGGCGACTCCACTGCTCTTCCGGGAAAAGTCGCCTCCGCTCCCCTTCCGGACGTCATCCTGCTTCCCGAAGGCAAGTCGCTTGAAACCATACTCCGCACGCTACCAGATAAGAATGTGTTTGATTCGTGGTTTAGAAACGGAAGGGACGTACTTATCGTGCACTCGTCGGAATCGACCGGGCAAGACGGCGTCCGTCATAACACCGTCTCCTACGACTCCACGCAGGCAGGCCCCCTTGCGCGCCAGCACAAGCTGTTTTTGATGCCGGAAGGCGAGTATCTCCCTTATCTTTCGCAAGTATTTCTGTCTTGGTTCTCAGGCGCAAAGCTTGGGAACATCCCGAAAGACAAAGCGGTAGTGCATGGCGACGAACTGGTGGCAGTCCCCTTCAAAGGCGTGGTATTCGGCACGCTTCTTTGCTCGGAACTGTTCTCGCCCTTTCTCTATGAGAGGCTCGCAAGAGCGCACGGCGCAACCGTGCTCGTAAACCTCGCAGACCCGCAATGGTTCCGTGGTTCTCATATGCTCTACCGCAAAGCGCTACAGATTGCGAAAGTGCACGCGGTCGCAAATCGCTCGTATTTCCTCGCGGCTCAAAACTCGGCCCCTTCCTTCGTTATAGATCCGCGCGGGCGCGTAGTGGCCGAGACCGCGTGGGGACAGACTGATGCGCTGTTCTTCCCGCTTCCCGAAGAAAATCCCTAGGCTCCTGCCTTGCAGAAAAGCGAAGAAAAAAAGCTCGGCCACGCGACTTTCGGAATCCATGCAGCGTCTCCTTTTTCGTAGAGACGCGCGCGGAAGAGTATCGGCAATTCCCCGTCGGGAGCATACGTGCCGTACCGGTACTCCCAAACGATGTCTCCGTTCTCGGTCACTTCAAGCACGCGTCCCTGCGTTGAAAGCGTGATGAAGGTGTTGCCATTTGAAAGCCGCTCCGCGCCCCCCATGATACTTGAAGCGAACTGCGCTTTCCCGGTCATCGTCTTTCCTCCGTCATACGTCCATACCGGAAGTCCGGTTTCCATATCTATCTCCACCGCGCGCGAAAGCAGCGCGGTGATATGGTCGCGCGCAAAGCCGTTATCAAACGCGAGCAGGTGCCCGTTCGGAAGAAGTGTGGCGTCGTGCTGCATCGAGAAAAGGCCGTCGGAGGATTCCCACGCCAGGTCTCCGGTCTCTACATCGATGAGAAGCACCTTGCTTATGTGGCGTACGCTCACGACAAATGCGGGTGCATGCGTAATCGGGTTGTCAGGCACGTAGCGGATTGAGTTTGCATGCGCGAATTCCTGGCGCGGAGCCGAAGCGTTTATCGTATACGCGTACGGCTTCATCTTTTCGGAGAGGTGCCAGACGGATGTGGTCGCGCGGTCGCGGTTCACCACGACCAAATCGTTCGCCCATACGCTTGTCGTCGCCGTCTTGAATCCTCCACGCACCTGCGCGGCAAATGAGGGCGGCGCTTCCTCCCAGCGAAGATACGCGACTGACCCGTCGGACATCACTTCAAAGTCGATGGTCATTTGCGGGTCGCGATGCTCCCACAGCACCTTCCCATCCCAATCAAGCTGCTGTATGACGCCGGTCGTGCCGAAGCCGGGATAGTCCGTGTGATCAATGGATGGCGTCATCGAGACGAAGAGCGTGCCGTTTTTCTGGAGATGGGCTACGAGTACGGGCGCTTCCGTGTGCCAGGTATGGAGCGCGATTCCGTTGCGGTCCACGAGCTGCACCATACCCTTTTGCGGCTTCGCGTCTTCGGCGATGTCCACGCGGTACGGAGCTATGAGCATGTATCCGTCCTGCATGGCCGAAGGTTTTTTCGAGAAGACTTCTCCCGTGCGAAGCGTGCCGCACGCCGAAAAAACGCCAAAGAGGGCAAGTGCTCCAGCAACGGCGCACATAGCGTACAAGAGGTGCTGTTTTTTCATGTAAGTAAGTATAGCGTTTTAGAGCGGGCATCGCCCCGAAGCCTGCGCCAGAGCCCAGGCCGCAAGCGCGGTCGTATGCGGGTTCGGAGCGGCGTCCGCCCCGTCCCCCCATCCGCCGGTCGGGCCTTGTGCGGTTTTTATCTTCATCAGCCACGCATCATCAACCATATCCCGGCGTCCGCCCCACAGCAGGAATGCAGCGCGTTCGGCGGACAAGTCATTAAATGCTCCGGCCTGCCGCTCTTCATCGTGCATTGCGTTTTCTACACGTCTGATGCGCTCATCGAGCGGCGCATCTTCTTCTGAACACTCGAGCCGCTTCAGGTACTGGAGCGCAAGGTACGCATGCGTCAAATCATATCCGCCAGTAGTTTCAGCTAAAGCAAGTTCATTTCGTATATCCTCGGAAATCGGTCGCTCCTTGCACGAAAGCGCCGAAAAAAGCCATCGGTCATAGCGCATAGTGCTGCTTTCGCTGATTTCCGCTTCGGAAAGCAGTGCGTCTGGAAAATAAAAATACGCGCGTTCAACGTCGCTCCGTGGTATTGACTCAAAGCGCTCAGTAAGTTTTTTTCCAAATCCTCCTGGATTGCTACACGTTTTGGTGCTTTCCTTGAGCGCCCAATATACCCCTGGGTTTTTATAGTCTTCCGGATACGCCATAAGCCACGCCACTCCTTCCATTGCTGCTCTCTGGTACGAATCGGGCTTGAGAGCGAGAAAAATTATGGCAAGTCCTAGCACAAGCGCGCACAGCACAAGAAGCGCCTTGCGGTTCATTAGAAATCTTGGAACTGCCAGAATGCGAACGGAGCTGAATACGTGATGGAGAGGTACGGGTCTGCGGTAGTTCCGGTATTTTCCGAAGAAGCGATTACAACGGTGTTTTCCGTGTCGGTGGTTACGGCTGAGTTCGTAGTATCGTGACCTTCCCGCACGCCAAGGCAGGTGGTTCCTTTCGCGGCGTTCGCATAAGTAATGATAATTGCGCCGTATCCTCCGGTGCCGCCGCCGCCCGCGAAGCTGCTAGCCCCGCTCTCGCCTCCACCTCCTCCACCTCCTCCACCGAATCCGTTGAATGACGACGCAGCTGATCCGCCGTACCCTGCCGACTGGCTCGCTGCGGTGCTGCCTCCTCCTCCGCCGCCACCTCCCGAAGTGCCGTGCGTCGAGTCCCATTCCGTACCGTTGCCGGCGGTACCGCCAGGACCGCCCTGAATAGTCGTGCTCGAGCCACCACCACCACCACCACCACCTGCTGTGCCGCTTGCACCCGGCTGGTTGCCGCCCACGCCTCCTGCGCCGCCGCCGGTACCCCCTGAGTTATTCCCGCCTGCGCCGCCGGTAGTGGAGCCGGTCGAAGCGCCCGCGGTGCCTCCGCCGTTTCCGCCGCCGCCGCCGCCTGAGCCAGGTGAAGTGCTGCCGCCCGCTCCGCCCGCAGCACCGTTACCGTTCGAGCTTCCAGAACCGCCGCCGCCGCCGCCGCCGAGCCCATTACGGTTCCCGCCTGCACCGCCCGAGAACTTCGTCGTGCCTACCCCACTTGAGGATGAGCCGCCTGCGCCGCCGCCGCCGCTTGCGGTGCCCGAACCGGGGTCGGTTGCCGCTGAGCCGCCTTTCGCGCCCACGACGACCGCAGTATCCGATATGGAACTGCAGTTCGAGGTTGAATTGCAGAGATATGTATCTCCTCCGGCAGTGGGCGCTACCGGGCTACCTCCCGGGCTGCCGCCTGCGCCGTTCACCCCCATTGAAATGCCTATGGTTCCCCCAGGCGGAAGCGAAACATTCGTGACTTTTGAGTACCCGCCGCCGCCGCCGCCTGCGCCGCCGCTGTTTGCCGCACCCGTAGCACCATAATATCCGCCGCCGCCGGCGCCTATTACCTCTATGGTGTTGTTTGAGGCACTCCAGTCGTTCGGTACCGTCCAGGTTGTTTGTGTACCACTATATAAATAAATGTTCGTTGACCCACAGTTACTTGCCTGCCCGTTCGTCTTTATCCATCCCCTGCCGGTCGCGTTCAGGGTAAACGTGAAATACGCATTTGCGGAAATAGAGGTGATGTCTTTGCGCTGGCCGGCATCTATGCCCTCGGTCGGGCTTGAAACTGCTCCGCACTGGTCAAAGTCCTCGTCAATTATGTTGTACTCCGCTGCTTGCGAAGTCTGCACGACGGTGAGGTAGTCAGAGCCATCGTTATCGGTATTAACGGGAGTGCCGGTTGCGTACAAATTTAACGATGCGGCGGTAATGGTTGCACCGAGCGGAATTACCGAAGTATCGAAGGGAAAGAATGCTCGCGAAAGCCTGTACCCTTGAGGCACGAGATCTAGCTTTCCGGCACTTGTATGATGAAAGACGGTAACGGAGACTGTGTCGCTTGTATAACTTGCGCCTCCCCACAAGGATCCTGAAGTCGCATCATGCGCCGTAGACCATACTGCATTATAGCTTGAGACCTGTCCGTCTCCGGTATGGTCGAACTGGTTCACGCTTATCGCGTGAGCGACCGATACGAGATATGAGAAGAGGCTTCGGTTCGCCGCATCATACGTCTCCTTCGGCGCCTGCCCGTGCTCAAGGCGGTACCACTGATTGAGATACTGCACGTATTGTGGCGAGGGAAAGGCTATCGCTTCATATACGGCCTGGCCGTTCGCGGCCATTCCTTTCTGCCGCGTCCATGAGGAGTCGGTGCGAAGCGCCGGTACTTCGTCTTCCGCAAGCTTTTCCGGAAGCTTCTCTCCGAGATACGTATAGTGCACAATAACGCTTCCAGAAGGCAGCGTCTCTTCAAAGTGGCTGAGTATGGTCTGCTTCTTAATGAAGGAGATGTTCTCGCTCCGTACTTTTCGTTCAAGATTTGAAGCAGGCCCGGTACCGCTTGCTGCGCCGCCCGCGCTCCATACGACCGCGAGCACGACGACCGCGAGCACGCCCGTGACAAGCGCGTCTTTTATAATGGGGTTCTTCGGAAGCTGCATAGGACTATGTACCTAAAGTATAGCTCAGCCAAGGATGCCTTCCGTACACACCTGTTGCTATAGTGCTTGGGTGAAAAAAACCATACTGCTTTGCGCCGGTGTCCTCATAACCGCGGGAGGGCTCGTATTCGCCTACGGTTCGCGCCCTGAGACGAAGGAGTCTCCGGAACTGCCCGTCCTGCTTTCCCTTGCCTCGGACCCCATTCCCGACCTCCATCCCCACGAGCATACGGAGCGGGACACGGTGGACAGTATCGGCCACGGCGTACCGTTCCACGCGCACGAAGTCGTCACGACGGAAGACCTGTGGGTGCGCGGCGTGCGCATAACAATAAAGAATGCACCGCGCGTCACCCTTCACCACTTGAACGTACTTGTCTTCCCCGCCGTCTCCGCCGCGGATGCGGCGGGTGCATTTCCGCAATTCAACGCGCCGTACGGCATAAGTGTCGGGCAAGACATAAGCGACACGCTCCTCTTATCGAAACCCTACGCGACCTACATCCCGAAAGACTCCCGCATCGTCCTCTCCGGGATGATGCACAACCCCGAACCCCCGAAAGGGCCGGGTGGAGACTACGCTGACGTGAGCGTCTCGGTCGACCTTCTTGGCATCGATTTTCCGAAAGCGGAGGCGAAGCGGGTACAACCACTCTTCCTTTCGCTCATTGACCGTGAAAGCCCGTACCAAGACTCCTTTGAGGTCCCTGCACACAGCGCGCACTTCACGAGATTCACCGACACTCCCGAAGACGTCGGGCGTGCGACGTATGTCTTTCCGACCGACGGTATGCTGGTTGAGCTTGGTGCGCATCTTCATGCGTGGGAAGGCGGAGAAAAAGTCGATGCGTACCTGAACGGAAAAGTGATACATACCTTTACGCCGCGACACGCAGGTACGGAGCCGTGGGACTTTGCGACCGACCGCACGACGCTTATGCTTCGCGTGAAAAAAGGCGATGTGCTTTCCCTTTCCGCGACCTATAGTAATGAGCACGACGAGCCGCTTCTAGGCGCGATGGGAATACTCGGCGGAAGTTTTGCGCCCGATATCCGTTAAGGCGCGGGTTCGGGACTCGGCGTAGGCTCAGGTGCGGGGTCTGGAGCGGGAGTCGGGTCGGGTGTTGGGTCGGGTACTGGGTCGGGTGTTGGTGTAGGGTCTGGAGTCGGGTCAGGAGTTGGATCTGGTGTGGGAACCGGAGTAGGCGTTGGGTCAGGCGGCGGAGGTGTCGTATTTCCGGGCTGCCAGCCACAGACTCTCGGATCGAGCTGGAGTCCCGGAATATTCGGACAGACGTCCACGTACTGCCAGAAGATGCTGTTCGACGGATTTGGTGAAGGTGATGCAGGAGTCGAGGTGCCGGTCTGAGGGTTAATGATAACGGCGTTTTCGTCATACGTTCTGCCCGGTTGCGGATTTGCAACCGCGAGCGGGTCGACCGCACTCTGTACTTCCGCAGGCGGCACATATACCGGCTCTGTCTCGGTGGTCGGGGTGACGAACTTCCCTATGAGTCCCGAGTACTCTACTGCAACCGTCTTCTTCGATACCCCGAGCTTGCGCTCGAGTTCCTGAGTCTTCGTGAGCCGCGCTATCTCAGCATCGCGCACTTGGCCAAGCTCGCTTTCTGCGTATTTCTGCAAGTCCCCGTCGCGCAGCTGCTCCTTACTTATGCGAAGCACATTCTGCTTCGTAAAGGCGCGCCAGACGTAGTCGGATACCTCTATGGTGTCGAGCGTGTACGCCAGGTAGTAGTAGTCGGCATCCTCCGTCACGCTCGTGATACGGATTTTGAACGGGAACGCCTTCAGGTTTACCGAGGTGATGAAGGTATTGTCTATCGACTGCACTTTCGTGTTTGTGGCGTAGACCGACTGCTGTATCTCGGGGTTCGTCGCGGCAAACGCGCCTCCTCCGCCAAGCAGTATGAGCGCAAGCGCGATAGGCACCGCGTTGTTGTACTTGATGAAGGTGACGAGGTAGTGCTCTTCTTTCATAGGAATAGTATACAGGAGGGGTGATGTACGAATTACGATTCAAGATTCATGAATCGTACGTTTGACTGATAATTCCTTGGATTTCTTAAGCAATCCCTGTAAGAGCTGGTGTGCAGTGGATGCTTGGTCAAAGAGCGTTTCGAATCCAATGGATTCCAAGTACCCTACGTCACGCGCAAGTAATAACTGGCTTTTGCACTCCGTGAGGGAACCTTGAGCAAGATAATAGAATTGAATTTTTTCCTTATATCCTTGCCGTCCAAACCCTTCTGCGATGTTTGAGGATACCGAGATAGAGGCGCGCCGCAGCTGGCTCGTAAGTCCGAATATCTCTTCTCGAGGAAACTTTTTCGTTTCTGTATATACAGCAACGGCAAATCGATGCTCTTCCCGCCAAGCTTTCAAATCTGTAAATTCTCGTATCTTACCCCTTGAATCTTCCTTCTTATATCTTGAATCGTAATTCATACATCTTTTTTCTTTCCTAGAAGTTTGCGCTCTGGGTACCGAATATTTTTATCGTCGAAGTTGCTACAGTCGCAAGGAAGCTCCAGACGTCGCACTTGTTCGCGGTCGTGGTCTGCGTAGGCGCCGTACCTCCCGACCAGAGCACCTGCGTACCCCACGATATCGCTCCGGCGGTAGCGTTCGGGTTACAAACCGTGAGCACGAGCTTCTGACCTCCGATGAAGCCGGTAAAGCTGATGGTAGTTGCGGACGTACCGAGCCGCACGAGCTGCTGGTTGCCGTTGCGCCAGTCAATCGTCATCGACGTCGAGGTCGCGAGGGTGTTTTCTCCCACTACAATCGCCTTTCCGGCAACGACCGCGAGTCCTGCCCATGGAGTCGAGCTACCTACTGACACGCTGGTTTCAGCGAGAATGTTGCCGTTGCCGGAAGGACTTCCCGCAGGGCACGCGCCGCCGGCACAGACCCAGACGTTTTCGTCGAGCATGAACACGCCGCCGTTCTGCGGGTCTATCGTCAGGTTTCCTGCCGAGTCGGTGAGGAACTGCGTATAGCGCGTCGAGTCGTACGAGATGGCGACCTGCGCGGTAGCGACCGCGTCGGTGACGGAGAACTTGCGGTATGGAGAAGTGGTGCCCACACCGAGGTTTCCGGTGTTTATGAATGAGCTGCCGCCGCTGTTGAGGTTTATGGATGCGCCGGAGACCGCTGAGTTCGAGAGGACGACGCCGCCAGTACCAACACAACCTCCTGAGGAGTTTTGTACGCAGATTGAACCGTACGAATAGATAGAGGTGCCTGCGGCGAACGACCCCGCAGCAATGTCATAGCCTGCCTGGTTTGCACTGCCGATGCCGCCGCTCGTGTTTACCGCAAATCCTGCAAGCGGTGTATTGGTGCGAATGCCTACGCTTCCGGTGGAGAGCACAGTGAGCGCGGACATGGTGGAGGTTGCAAACGTCGTCGGCGATGAAGTTGAGAGGTAGAAGTTTCCGTTTATCGAGCGGAAGTTGAACGGCGCGGTCGTGAGCGAGCCGTCTGAGAGCGTGAGCTGCGGCGCTGTAGCGTCGGCGACGTTCAGCTTCCAGCGCGGAGTCGTAGTGCCGATGCCGAAACGGCTTGAAGAGTCTATGACGCCCGCAGGAGCGCCGCCGACGCTAAACAGGATGCCTGCATCGCCGCGGATACGGAGCTGATCGGTTACGGCGGCGCCGTCGATGCTTGAGATGCCGATATAAGCCCTAGTCGTGTTGGAGCTGTTTTTGAAAGAGAGATCGCTTGCACCCGTGGACTGAATGGTAAGGAGCGCATCCGGTACTGAGACGCCGATGCCTACGGCGCCAGAGAAGTAGCTTTGCCCAGAAACGGAAAGCCTCGTAGTGGCGGTCGGGGTCGTGGTGCCGAGACCGACAACGCCGGCATTCGTGATGATGAGGTTCGTCGCCGTCGAAGACCCGACCACAAACTGGTTTGCCGCGGCGCCCGCGACCGGGTTCACGGCAAGCGTTGCCCATGGAGTTGATGAACCGATACCAACGTTCCCGCTCGTATCTATACGTAGTCGCTCAAGGTTGTTCGTACGAAGGGTGAACGGATGATTGGTACGTGTGCCGGCGACACCAAGAGCAGAAGACTCTACCGAATAAAGCTCGGTTTGTATGGATGCGCTCGCAGCGCGCACGACGCCGCCACCCGTAGCGTTGTATACGGAGATTCCGGTAAACGTAGAGCCGAAGCCTAGGTCTGCGGTAGTGGTGCCGATACCGACGTTCCCTGCGCTGTCCACCATAAACTTCGTCGCGGTCGACGAGCCTATCGCGAATGCCGGAGCCGTACCGTCGGTGGCAATCGGATTGATTGAAAGGCGCGCCC
>CAZHSZ010000010.1:0-17072 GCA_964535425.1 uncultured Candidatus Saccharibacteria bacterium
GCAGGAAATGAAGTCCTGAAGAACTGCCACCGCGTATTTCTTGCCGTCCCCGAGGGTCACGACGACGATGCAGTTCTGAGCCCGCGCCTTCTCGATGGAAGCCACGGGTACGGACACGGTCTTGGTGGCGGTGCTGGTGAGCTTGTCGTCTATGCCCCACCGACCGTCCCCGAGGCGGCTGTCCCCGTCCCCGAAGGCGGAGCCAGAGAGCCTTGTCGCCTGGACGATCTCGTTGCGGGTCTGGCGCTCGTTCCTGATGGCGTCCGCCTGGAGCTTGCGCTTACGCTGCACGGCACCCGACCGCTTGCGCTTGACCTCAGCCCGCTTGGCGTCCATCCGGGCTTCCTTGCGGGCAAGCGTGACGGGATGCGGCGGGCAGGAGGCGTCTCGGCGCTCGTAGAGCAGGGGCAGTTCAGCGTCGAGGGCGAACTCAACCGAATACTGCCCAGCGCACTCATGGCACCGGGCAGTGTTCAGGCAGGATTCTTGTACGGCGCAGAAGTTAGGCATCGGTCTCGGGACCGCCGTCCTCACCCGCCTGCGCGGCGAGTTCGAGGTTGTTCTGGAGGTCCGCCAGCAGGGCAGGGTCGGCGCGGAGGGCGTCGCAGAGGGCGGGCATCCCCTGATACCGCTGCTCGAACAGCGTCAGCCACGCGCCGGACTTCAGCACGATGCCGTACTGGATGCCGAGGGTAGCGGCGGACATGACGGTGTCGATGCCCAGGGCGTAGTCCACGACGAAGTCGGCGACCTGCTCGGCACGGGAGTACCGCGCCTTGACGGCTTTCGCCTGGACGACGAAGCCGGACGGAGCCGCGTCCTTGTTGGGCTTGAGGGTCTTGACCCTGGTCAGCTTCAGGCGCAGCGAGGCATAGAACTTCGGTCCCTTGCCGCCGGGGGTCGTGGTGGAATCCCCGTGCCCCATGTAGCCGATCTTGTCCTGGATCTGGTTGAGGAAGATCACCGGGCAGAGCGTCCCGTCGCGGAAAATCTTGCGGCAGGCACGGTGGATCAGGGCGGCACGGGTCGCCGCCATGGAGCCCTGCTCGAAGGACTTCTCTTCCTCCGCCATCGGGATCAGCGCCGCGATGGAGTCCAGGATCACGAGGCAGAAGCCCGGGTTCGAGGATGCCGCCAGGACGATGTCGAGGATCTTCTCGGCGTGGATCTCGCTGGACTGGCGCACGATCCGGACCCGCTTGGGATCGAGCCCATACTTCTCGCAGACCATGTCGTGGTCGAGGCTGGTCTCGGCGTCGGCGAACAGCACCAGCTTGTCGAGGTTCTCGGGAAGGAACATGACCGTCTTCGCCGCCTGGAGCGCCAGGGAGGTCTTCCCCGACATTTCAGGTCCGAAGATTTCGATCAGCTTCCCGATGGGCAGACCTCCGTCCAGGATCTTGTCCAGGGAGTGGACGCCTGTCGGGACGCGGTGAACGTCGAACTTCGGGTTGTCGATGGTGACGACGGCGCCCGAGTACTCCTTGTCGAAGTCCTTGAGGAGAGCCAGCGCAGCGGGGTGGATGCCCCCGCTGCTGGTCTCGGTGTCGGCTTTCTTCTTGACCGCCATGGCTTACGCCTGCGCCGGGGCGGGCTTGGAGCCGAAGTTGCGCTCCTTACGGGGAGGCAGAGCTTCCGCCTGCTTCTTGAGGCTCTCTCGGAACTCCTTGTTGTAGAGTTCGCCGCCGCAGCCGAAGAAGGCGAGGCACCGCTTCAGCGCGTCGCTGGAGGCGGTCTTGGTCGGGTCGTTGACCCGGCGGTTGTTCCTCTCGGAGCGGAGGATGTCCGACGAGCCCCACTCCTCGACGGAGTTCTTGGTCCCGTCCACCCAGTACAGGGTCAGGATGCAGGACATATCCACGTTGCCCTCGGTCGTGATGACCTTGTTGACGTGGAAGTCGTAGCTCGCGGGGAAGACCTCGTTGAGACGCTGCCGGAGCAGGTCCACGGGGTAGTAGAAAAAGGTTTCGCCGCCCTGGGATCGCTGCTCCACTGCCTCGGCAGGGAAGGGGGCGACCAGAGCGGCGAACTGTGCGGCTTTGGAAGAGAAGGTGGTAGTCAAGCAATCCTCGTTGGACGGCGGGTTTCCCCGCAGTTGAGAGAAGTGCTTGGATAAGTGCTTGGGTGTAAAGGGTTAGGGTGTTAGTCAGCGGGCTCGGCGTAGCCCAGGATCTGTCCCCGGAGCACGATCTTGAACATCGGAGGCTCGTCGGGGTACCGCCGTTCGCATTCCTCGAAGGTGATGCCCTCGGTCTTCCGGGGCATATGGCACACGAGGGTGGCATCCAGCCTCACGCCGAAGGGGCGGAGGTAATCTTTCGTGCCTTGGGACTCGACGTAGGCGTACTTCGCGGTCACCAGGGACAGCAGCGTCGGGTTGTTCAGGAAGCTGTCGTACCACGCAAGGGTCTTGCAACGGTAGACACGCGCCGCCGCGCCCCACCGGCGGTCGGTGGGGCAGGGAACACCAGAAGCGAACTGTGTTGGAGGGATTGGCATGATGCTCCTTGATGGTTGGAATTAGTCAACTACCACCGCGTCTTCAGGGTCTTCGGTGGGCTCAGATGCAGGGATAACGGGCATTTCATCGTCGGCGGGCTTCTCAAACACCCTGGGGGCGTGCTTCTCAGCGATCTCGACGTCCACCCCGATGAAGATCCCGGGGACGGCGCGGGCAGCAGCCTCTTCCATGATCCGCTGGGTCACCTTGGCGCCGATGTCCGCGTACTCCTTCAGGCAGGTCGCCACGATGGCGTCGTGGATCGTCAGGCGCAGCGTGTACTTGATCCGCTTGCCCAGGGGCGTGTTCATGAAGGCGTGGACACCCAGCAGGACCTCGCGGAGGATCGCGGCGCCTGTAGACTGGCAGGCGAAGTTCAGTGCCTTGTTCCGCCAGCCGCGTTCGATGTCGTCCATCGTGATCTGGAAGAGAGCCAGCTTCTGCAACTCCGACTTCGTCGGGCGGAACCAGCGGCGGCGCCCGGTGGACAGGTTGGTCACGAAGCCGAGGTCCAGGGCGTGGCGCTCCTGGGCGTCCTGCATCAGCTTCACCTTGTCGTAGGTCTTCCAGTAGCTCTCCAGGTACTTGCGTCCGCCTTCGCGGGGCAGCTTCAGCAGCTTGGCGGCTTTACCCTCGCCACACCCGTAGCAGGGGGCGAAGGTCATCGGCTTGGCGGAGGTCCGGAGGTCGGAATGCTCGGGCTTGATCTTGTCCTTCTTGCCGGGAGCCTTGGTCACGAGGTCGTCGTAGGGCGTCCCGGACATGATGCTGGCGGACATGGAGTGCAGGTCCAGACCCTGGAGGATGCGCTCGTAGATGTCCTTCTGACCGCCAAGGAAGTGCAGCAGCACACCTTCCTGACCCTGGAAGTCCGCCTTGATGAGCACTTCGTCCTCTTCGCAGCACCACAGGTCAGCCTGGAAGTCGCGGGGCAGGTTCATCAGGCTGGGGTCCACGGACTGGATCCGGTGCGTGTCGGACTCGCAGGTCTTGAAGGTCGCGTGGATGTAGCCGCCCTCGTTGGCGTGGGACCAGTAGGACGCCCCGTAGGTCGTGGTCTCCTTCCTCAGCCCCTGCGCTTCCTGGTGCAGGGTCAGCATCTTGGCGAGGTCCTGGTCGTACTTCTGAGCGAGGGGCAGGAGGATCTCGGTGACGACCTCTTCCTTGAAGCCGGTGTTCTCCCAGGTGAAGGTGACGCCGTGCATCATCAGGTTCGACTCGGCGATCTTGGCGATCTTGTTGCGGCGCATCGTCGCGGCGTTGTCAGGCACCGTGAAGTCCACGCCATGCTCGAACAGGACTGCGTCTACCAGCGACCGCATCTGCTGGGCAGACGTGATGTTCATCGGGTCCTCGTGGGAGAGTCCGAGTTCCTCGCGGATCCGGTAGCCGACGTAGGTGTCGTTGGCGGGATCCTCCAGCGCCAGGACGTTCGGATGCAGGCGGTCAGGGAAGATCGGGGACCACACAGGCTTCGGCTGGATCGCGGCTAGGGCGCCCTGGGTCTCCCCGGGAACCTCGGCACGAAGCACCCGACCGTCCACCTTGCTGATCCGGGCGGGCTTGCCTTCCTTCGGCTTGTTCCGGCGCAGCTTGATGATGAAGTCCTGGGGGAACAGTTCCTGGAGCTTCCAGTCGCAGTACTCCCCGATCTCCCGCTCGACCTCAACCAGACGCTCGGCGCTGGTCTTGATCCGCTTCCGCCACTTGTCCAGGTTGAACTTGATGCCGTCTCGGGACATCTGCCACACGATGGGCAGGATCGTCAGTTCCATTAGGACCACGGTCCTGAACTCCGGGGACATCGCCTTCTCCCACAGGGACTTGAACGTCCGGTCGAAGTAGGTGGAGACGTCCATCGCGGCGTAGTCCAACTGGTCCTGGGTCAGGGTCTCGGCGCCCCAGTTCGACAACTGGAGGCGGACCTTGTTGCCCCGGCGCTCACGGTCAGCCCAGGCTTGCAGGCTCTCTTCGTCGGAAACGCCTTCAGGAACGCCCGGATGGGTCGGGAGGGGGTAGTCCCGGTCGTGGGCTCGTGCGGCGGCTACAGCGGCGTCCTGAGCCTGCTCTTCCGCCGTCCCGATGATCTCGTCCAGGTCCTGGGTCCCGGAGTTGTAGGCGGCGAGGGCGGCATCGTAGGACTCCGTCATGGCAGCTTGCCGGGACTTCCGCCAGGGCTCCAGCAGGAGGTTGAGTTCTTCCAGGGCTACCCGGATCGCCTCAACCCGCTCCTGGAGACCGGCTTCCCCGATGGTGTCGTAGGGGCGCTCACCGATCTCCCGCTCAACGATGCTTTCCAGGTTGTGCTGGGCATCGTAGAGCCCGGTGTTCAGGATCTGGGACAGGACTTGGGTGCAGATCCACTTCTGAGGAACCACGCCCTCCTGGCGGAGGAAGTTCTCGTCGTAGGCGGCGTTCTGAGCCACGAAGGCGCATTCCGGGTCAGCCGCGAGGTCGAGGAGTTCCTGGGGCACAGGCTCACGGAACAGGTCCACGATCACGGGGTTCTGCCCGTTCACGGCGTACTGGATCAGTCGGGTCTTCGCCCGGTCCCGGGTCTCGCGGGTCTTGTCCATCAGACCGTCTTCGCGGACCTCCGCCCAGAAGGCGGTTTCGGTGTCGATCAGGACGTACTTCTGGAAAAACGGCAGGACGGAATAGTGCGACACACGATCTCCTAGATACGAATCTTCCACCTGGAAACGACAGGCTGGCGTGATCGTGTCAAGATTTAGGGATAGACAAGACCCAGATCCGAACCGGCGCGATGCCAGACTCAATGATTCCGAGCTTCTTAGCGGCTGTGCGTGAGACGTCGATGATGCGTCCCTTGACGTAGGGACCTCGGTCGATGATGCGGACCACCGCTGTCCGGCGGTTCCGGAGGTTCTGGATGAGGACCAGGGCTCCGAAGGGCAGGGTCTTGTGGGCGGCGGTCATGCCCCGGGGGTGAATGCGCTCCCCGCTGGCAGTCTTCCGCCCCTCCATGCCGTACCAGGACGCCTTCCCATGGGGCTTGATCGCCCCGAAGAGGGGCAGGGCTCCCAGGAGCAGCACCAGGACGAGCATTCTCAATTCACGAATCACGAATCTCCTTGAGCAAACAGGGAAACTACCACCCTGCCCTGGTGGGGCAGGGGGTGTCGGGGTCAGGGTCGGCTACCCGGGAGCTAGGGCTTGTCCTTGATCTCGGTGATGGCGACCGTGAACTTCTTGCCGCCGATGGTGACGATGGCTCTCTGGTAGGACGGGAACTCCACAGAGTCCAGCCCGTCCATGGTCTTGATGGACTCCCGGAACTGCCGGATCGCCCGCTCAACCTTCGGGGACTCGTTGTCCAGCTTGCCTTCCCGGATCAGGTCGATCAGCCGCGAGGGGACCTCACCAAGGTCAACGTACTCCAGGTCCTTGTCGGGCTTGGCGGTGACGGTGAAGGATCCGTTCTCTTCGAGGATCCAGTAGTAGGGGCTCCCCTGGATCAGGAACATCCCCCGGTTGATGTTCAGGGACAGGTTGAAGTAGTTCGCCACCGGCACCAGCAGGTTGATGTGCCCTCGGACGAAGGCGCTGGACGGGACGGATCCGTAGGTCGCCATGGGGACTCCTTCAGTGAGAGGTTTCAGCGGCGCCGGATTCCCTGATGACGTACTCGACGGCGTAGGCGAGGTACATGGGGTCGTTCTCCTGCCCCAGCTTCCGGTTGATCTCCTTCAGGTTCGGACGGATCAGGCGGTCGCACAGTTCACGGGCTGGAGTTGAGGGGTTGGCTGCGAAGATCGCCACAGCCTGCTTGATCTGTTCTTCGGTGAGGAACTCTCCGATGGTCACCTTGCGAATGTCACCCATGATGGGCTCCTATTGGGGTCTGGCTATTCCAGGGATTGAAACTTCTTGGCTTTCTTGGGGGCTACATAGCGTTCCAGCATAGTCTGGACGGTGTGCCCCAGGTGTCCGGCGGCTTCCTTCAGTTCGGAAGTCGAATCGCACTCGTCCGCCAGCCAGGTCGCGGTCGTGGACCTCATGCCCTTGGCGGAGAATCTGACCTCCCCGAAGCACTCCCGCTGAAGCTCGTAGTACCGCTTCCGCAGGCGCTGGACCCGGGCAGAGGTCGTCGGCGTGACCGGGAGGTCGATCAGGAATTCCTCGGGGTGCGTGGAGGCTTCTTGCAGCGCCTTCACGCTCTCGTATGCCCACGAGGCGAGGACCACCATGCGCGGGATGCCGGTCTTGGTGTTCAGGAACCGCAGGGCAGGGATCTCCGCGATCTCGTCGAGCCGGACGTCCTGCACCCTGGCTCGGGCGGGCTCGTTGATGCGGGTTCCGCTGCGGAGGCTTGCCCACAGCACAACGTCCTCGTGGGTCCCGTGTTCCTTGATCCAGTCCGTGAAGCGCATGACGTCATCGCGCTCGAACAACACGGGCTCGTACAGGTACGGCGCTCGGACGGTGATGTTCTTCGCCGGGTTGCGGCTGATGATCTCTTCGTCGTAGAGCCAAGTCAGGAAGGACTTGAAGACCGTGAACAGGCGCCGGACGTAGGTCTGGTTGTAGCCCTTCGCCTTGAGGCGCTGGACAACCTGTTCAACCGCTACAGACGTGATTTCGTCAACGTCGCAGTCGGGCATTTCACGCAAGACGCGGATCAGGCGGCTCCTGACATCGTTGGGGTTCACGAACCGGGCACAGAACCTGTCGAATTCCTTGGAGGACTCGATCAGGTGCGGCTCCAGCGTGATGTGGCTGAACTGCTTAGACGCCATAGGGTTCTCCGGAAGCGCCAAAGGCGACGCTGGTGAGTAGACCGTGCAGGGTGCCGATCTCGGTGATCTGTGTGCGCTTCGCCGGGTCCTGGGCGATCTCTTCGATGATCTCGGGGGAGGGGTCAAGCCCCTTCGTCGCGTGGTCTCGAAGCTCCTTGGGGGTCAGACCCTTGATGTTGTTGGCGAACCGGATCTCTCGGTCGTTGATGATCTTCTCGCGGTAGTACAGGGCGAGAGCCGCAAGGCGCAGGGTGATGCGCTCCTGCTCCTGGGTCGTCTCATGCAGGGAACCCACGGCGCCCAGTACGTCCGCGAGGGTCGCACCGAGTTCCTTGTAGTTCCGCATCGCCGACCTCATGCGGGTGATCTCGGCTTTCAGGTCATCGTAGCTGTTGAGTTCCGAGGGCAGTTTGGTGACCTCGAAGCTGCTGTCGATGCCCATGTCGGACACGCGCCGGACGAACGTGGAGTTGTCCAGCGCCCGCTCCAGGGACCTGCCGACCTCTGCCATGGTCTTGTAGCGGACCTTCAGCCGGTCGCGGTCGAAGCGGTGTAGAAGCTCGTCCCGGAACTGCTTCACGGTGAAGAGCGTCCCCTTCGTGAAGACGCGGGGCTGCTCAAGGATCGACTCCTTCACGATCTGCTTGGAGTCCTCCAGGGCAGACTCGATCTCCTGGTCAATCTGCTGGCGAAGTTTCGCCGTGGGAAGAAAGTTCATAGATGCTCTCTTGGTTGGATTGGTCACGGTCACTGCCCAGCGATCTTGATGAGCTTGATCGTTGAGGCTTTCTCTGCGAGCCATAGAGACCGCTGCTTCTCGAAGGCGTCGAACATCCTCCGAGCCTGCGGTCGTGCGCTGTTGCGGGAGTACCCGAGATCCACTAGATGCTCGGTCACCGCGTCGATGGACCACGACTTCTCGAACATGAGGTAGCGAATGTAGCTGGACACCTTTACCTTGCCAAGGGCGTCCAGGGCGCTCATGTCCTTGCCGAAGACCTCAACCGCGATCCCTCGTGCGGTCTGTGCAGACCACAGGGGTAGAATCCACTTGGCGACGGGCTTCGGAGTTCCCATGTGCCGGTGCCACGCGAGGTAGTCCCGGCTGTGCGCCTGGAGGGGCTCGTCCGGGTGGGCGGCGAACCACCGCACCGAGACGAGTCATTCCTTGGCTTGGGTGAGGACGTCCATGATCCGGGGGTTCAATTCGTCCGAATTGGAGGCTTCTGCCTTACGAACCGCCAGTGCCATGTTGTACCTCTTTGGTAGATTGACAGAAAGATGCGGCTGTGTCACATCTTTGTCAAGGCGTTATTTAGTTTTTATCCCGACTTTCGCTGAACCGCATCCTCCACTCGTGCCAGCGTCTCGGACAGCAGCGTGATCTTCTGGAGCAGCGTCATCGGCGCCCCGAAGTCCAGGTCATGCAGACCCGAGATCCCGTGGTCCATGATCTGGTCCACGAGTTTGTGATGCTTGGTGTGGAGCCGCGTGACAATCGAAGCGCGGCTGGTGCGGTCGATGATGCCTTCCTGCGCGGGATCGTCGTAGCCGATGGTGTCGGACAGGGGTCCGATGGGGGCGTCAGACGAGCCCGTTCCGGTCAACGTGCGGTCGAGGGAGTCCATGCGGAGGTCCTGCTCGATGGCGATGGTGACCTTCTTCTGCATATCCGGCGTGAGTCCCCACAGGACCTTCCGGACAGCTTCTTCCTTGGGCATCCCCTTGGTGATGAGGCTGATGACCTTCATCCGGGCTTCCCACACCCGCCGGGGGATCCCGGACGAGTCGCGGAATGCCCGCATGGACGCCTTCTGCGCTTGGCGCAGGATGTAGCCGACGTAGGTAGCCCCTTCGCCGGAGTCGTAGCAGTCCATCCAGGCAGGGATGTGGATGGCGAGTTCATGCACGAGGTCCTCGTGGGACATGGTCGTGCATTTCAGGTTCTGCTTCCCCTTCAGCAGTTGGTACGTTGCGTTCCAGAGTTCGTCTCTCGCCACCGCCCGGTCAGCGTCGGTGTCCGATGCCTTGTAGGCGGCGGCGAGTTTATTGATTTCCTTGAAGTCCAAGGTCACGTCATGTCCAAAGCGAAGAACCGTGGTTACGATCCCGAGGGAGGCTGGTTCAGTCCTCAAGCACGGGTCAACAACTGAGCGGAGGTTGGTTTAGACGCTGAAGGTCGTGTCGGCGGCACCCTCGTCCTCGGACGAAGGCAGGTCGAGGTCGTTCTCGGCGGCGTAGGCGCGGACCTGACGCACGAGGTCGAGCGCAGGGGTCTGGTTGAACTCGGTCACGCCTTCCGGGGTCCGGAGGAAGCCAGCGACGGCGGTGGCGATGGCGTTGCCGACCGCCTCGGGCTCAAACTTCTTCTTGTTCTGGACCGCAGCCTTCATCGCGGAGCCCACGAGCTTGCCCAGGGCGGCGGAACCGTAAGCCGTCCACGCCTTGCCGGGGTCCATGAACTGACCGCCGTCCTGCGCGATCTCGCCGAGCTTGTTGTAGAGCGCGTTGAGGGCGCTGTTGGCGTGGGTGATGATGCCCTTCGCGGTGTTGAGCCCCTCGAACCGGGTCTCCATCGTCGCCATCATCGCGGCGATGACCTCCTTCATCGAGTTCTGCCAGGACACCACGGAGACGGAGTACGAACCCGCCTGGGGGCGCTCCGTGACGCGCATCGTGCTGGGCTTGAACAGGTCGTCGCGGCGGGTGACGGCGTGGTAGGCGGCGAACTTGGTGATCGCCATCGCCTTGTTGCGGGAGGACTTGATCTGCTTGAGGTACGCAGCCTCGGGGGACTCGGTCAGGAGTTCCGCCATGAGACCGTCGTGCCAGACCTTCTCGTTCTTGCCCAGGTCGCGGGTGTCGTTCGCCTTCAGGCAGTGACGGGCGGCGGTGCGGAAGTCGCGCTCCTGGATCCGCACGGGGATCTCGACCTCGGGACCGTAGATCATGGCGAGGCTGGCGACCCGGTGGCGACCGGAGACGATCTGGTAGACGCTGAGGTCCAGGTCGCTCTGGTTCTCGGGGGCGTCGAGCAGCTTGGCGACGGTGATGGGCTCGAAGAGTTCGCCGTCCTGGATCAGGGACTCGGCGACCTCCCGGACCCGCGCCGGGTTGACCTCGGCGGCGAGGTTCAGGATGTTGTCGGCGCCGAACTCGGAGGTCAGTTCGTGGAGCGCCCGCACGGTCTCGCTGCCGTCCGCCGGGAAGCCGGTGCTGTTGATGAAGAGCGCCAGCCTGGACAGGGGCACGAAGCTCATTTCGCTGTCCATGTTGCGGAACATCTGCGAGGTCTCGGGGATCTCCACGCCCAGGTTCTTCACGAGGCGCTTCAGGAGCTTCTCGCGGCTGGACAGGCGGACCCGCTTGGGCTTCGCAGGCGCCTTGACGGACGCCTTCTTGCTGCCCTTCTTCGCACGGGACTTCACGGCTTCCGCCGCGCCCGCGACGGCGGCAGCAGCGCCGTCATCCTCGCTCTCGCCCTCTCCGTTCAGCACGGTGGTCTCGTTCTCGGAGTTGTCGAGGTCCGTCGCGGCGGTCATGCAGCCGAAGGGACCCTGCACCACGGGCATCAGGTCGCCGTCGTACTCGATGCGGGTGTCGGCGGGGCTGGCTTCGGTCAGGTGGACCTCGAAGTCGCCGGTGCTGCGGTCGAGGACGACCACGGCTTCCACTTCCGTGTCGATCTCCATCACGAACGCCGCCTGCTTGCGGGCGCCGAGGAAGTTCTTCGCCCTCTCCATGTCGGTGACCCAGGACTTGACGTCCTCGCGGATCTCGACGTTCAGGGTGGCGGTGTTGTCGGTGGTGTTGGTCATGTAGTTCTCCTGGGTGTGAAAATCACACGGTCTGGTTGAGGGTGATGCCTTGAGAGTTCTTGGTGACGATGCCCCGGAGGGCGAGTTCGTTGACGCGGGCTTGCAGGTCGCGGGTGTCCGTCATGCCGAGTTGGTCGGCGAGGGTCCGCAGGGACATGGGCTTTAGGGCTTTCCCGTTCGCCTGGATCAAGGCACGAGCCTTCGCCAGTTGGACGTCGCTGACCTTCTTGCCGGTCTCGGCAAGCTCGATCAGGTTCTTCGCCTCCTGCACCTTCACAGGGTTGGCGGTGAGGGTGTGGGATCGGAGGATCTGGATGATCCGGCGGTCGTGGGAGTCCATGCCGTCGTTGTCCAGCCCGAACAAGGACTGGAGACCTTCCGGAGTGGACGAGTTCCCGAGCGTCCGAGCCATCGCCAGCGCCTTGCGGGGGATGCCCCGGGCTCCGATGGCGAGTGACCGGGCAACGTCACGGGAGACGCCGGTCCTGGCGACCAGGATCTCCACCAGGGTGTCGGTGGAGTACCGCTGGAACTCGATCTCCAGGGTGCGGGTCCGCAGGGGGTCCGCAAGCTGCGACGGGTCCGTGGTCGCCAGGATGATGACGATGTTGGACCAGTTCAGCATGACCCTGTCCATGCGGGTCAGGTACGGGGACTCCATCACCGTGAGCAACTGCGCCTGGGTCTGAGCGCAGAGCATATGCGCTTCATCCACCAGCATGACCAGGGGGCTCAGCACCGCCTGCATCATGTCCAGTTCGCTGTCCCACAGCATCTGCGCGGTGAGGTCGCCGAGGGCAGGGGACTCCAGGTTGGGGTCAGCCAGCGCCTTCAGCAGCCCGGGGAGCCCGGGAGTGCCGTTGAGCGTCTGGGCGTCCACCATCCGGAAGCCCCGGTCCAGGGATAGCGCGACACGCTGAGCGGACGCTGTCTTGCCAGTGGACGGAGGACCGATCAGGCACAGGTGGTTGGACCTGCCGGTCGTTCGCATCACGTTGACGGTGTGTTCGAGCAGCTTGAACGCTGCCCGGTTCTCGCCGGGGACGAAGTCCTGGAAGATGTCGGACGCAGGCGGCATCGGGGCAGGGGTCTGGATCTCCGCAGCAGCTTCCTCTGCGAGGTTGTACAGGCGCCGCATGACGTCCTCGATCTTGGGCAGGTTCTCCTTGGTCGGGGCGAGCCTGCGGAGCTTGCCTTGGAGACGGTCGATCTCCGGGGCAACCTCCGCGTACTTCTCGACGTTGAGCAGCTTAGGAAGCATGACCCTCCTGAGTGGTGGTCACCATTTCCTCCAGGAACGCCCGGGTGATGGTGCTGGGGATGACGCCGCCGTTGGTGAGGAAGTCCTCGACGACGGTGTGGACGAATTCCCTCCAGTTGAGTTCGTAGTCGCTGTACTCATGGTACAACATGGTGTGCCAGACAGGGATGCCGTGGAAGAACATTTCCGTCAAGACCCGGCGCTGGTTGAGGTCGTAGTCCTCCATCCAGAGCATGGTCGTCCGGATCGAGACGTCCGAGAGGCGGATCTTGTCCTCGGTCTCGGTGACGGACTCCGGGATCTCGACCATGCTGGCGTTGGTCAGGATCCAGTGGTCGAGGGAATCCGTCACCCCGAGTTCGTGGGCGGCTTTCACGACGGTGTAGGTCGCCTGGAACGTGGGGTCGGGGGCGTTCTGGTACTGAGGGAGCCCGGTCTCGGTCAGGCACCGCCCCTGCTCATCGAAGCAGAAGCTGGTGAGCGTGTCGGCGAGCTTCACGGTCAGGTGCATCGCGCCGGGGACGGGAGGCGCGACCTCGAACCCCATCATGCGGAGGTTCAGCACGACGCGGGAGAGGTCGAGGGCGGCGGTGGTCGGTGTCGAAGTGGTCAAAGGATCTCCAAGGTGAAGGTACTTCCTGAGAGTGCTTCTGTCAAGGGGCGATGTGAAATTCACACGAAATCGTAGCTAACTGCCACGGATTTATGGAATGAGGGGATCTCGCCGCCGTGCTTCTTGGCGACCTTCGCCTCGTGCTTCCAGTACTGGTAGTACTCGTGCAGGAACTCGGCGGCGGGAACCACGCTCTCCTGCCCCTTGGGGACGTGCACGGTGCGACCGTACTCCTTCATCAGTTCCGGGGACATCCGGAGCTTGTAGCGGCTGGCGGAGGTCACGCCGACGTCCTTGAGGGTGTGCTTGATCGCGCCGTCCCGGGCATCGGTCTGGACCGTGCCGCCCTTGCCCAGGAGCGTCCCGTACCAGCCCCGGCGGCGGATCGACCGCCACGCGAGGTCAGGGGTGGGATGGGGGCTCATGATCCACGCAGCCCGGTCGATCCAGTTCGCGCCCAGCACCGAGGCGAAGGGGATGCTTGCCTGGATGGCATCCGGCGGGACGGCTTCCAGGAAGTCCTTGGGCTTGGAGGAGAGCTTCTCCAGAAGCTGGGCAGCGTAGCCCTTCCTGCGAGCCTTGGTCAGGGTGACGCCGTGGGGGACAGTGAACCCGGCACCGCAGTGCAGGTCGCCGAGACCGTTATTCCAGGGGATTTCCTTGACGCCTTCCAGCGGCACGACCGCCTTCTGCGTGGCGACGTCCCAGGTGTAGACCGAGCCGTTGCGAAGCTGGTAGGTGATCTTGTCCACGATCCAGCCCAGGGAGATCCGGCGGTCGGTGAGCATGAAGCCGGAGCGGTAGGCGAAGCCATTGTCCTCCAGGGTTCCGGGCGCCATCATCGTCCGCCATCCGGTCGCCTGCTGCATGACCTGCACCCAGACGCCGTCGTCGGGGGTTCCGAGCGCCATGCGCCCGCTGATGACGACCGTCTCGATGCCGTCGCCGTAGATGCTGTACGGAATCTCGATGGCGCCGAACAGCCTGTTGACTCGCTGGGACTGGATCTTCCCGCCGAGGGTGAAGTTCCGGACCTCCCTGACCGTCCCGTTGGTCGGGAGCCAGCCGCGATCCTCTTCGCGGGTGTCAGCGTCAAGCAGACACAGGGATCCGGGTGCAGCGGACTCGAAGCTGGGGAGGTCCAGCACCTTCGTGCTGACCTGGCTGGACAGGTTGGGGCAGTCCCCGGCGTCGAGGATGGACGCGGGGAAGGTGATGTGGACCCAGGGGTTGTCCGTGACCTGGGACTTGAGTCGAGCCATGGGGACTCCTTGAGGGTGTGAAAATCACACGGGGTTGTTGGGGATGGCTGTCAGGATTCTTCCTGTCCTGTCAGTCGAAGGGCTTCCGTCATCGCCAGTTTGGGGAACCCCTCTACGGTGTATTCCACCAGCCGGTCTACAGAATCAAGGGCTGGAACCGCTTGTTTCCGAAGCTCTACCGGGGCAAATTGCAGACCTTCTCGTATGGCTTGGAGGGGTGTCATGGAGGCTCCGTTCGCGCTCAGAAGTCGAGGATGGGGTTCCCGGCGCCGTCCCGCTTGAGCACGGGCATCCTGGTCGCCCGGTCCATGTCCTCGATGGCGGTCTCCAGGATCTCCGGGTGCTGGTACTGGAGCTTCACGGCGAGTTGGAACACGAGCCCGCCCTTGGTGCGCCCGACCTCCATGATGGAGTGGGAGCCGTCGGACTCTTCGATGCGGCGGATCTGGGTCTGGGTCACGCTCCCTCCAGGTGCAGGTCCTTCACGGTGACGTTCGCAGCCATGATGCAGAGCAGGTGCTGGCTGTACTTGGAGTGCTCGTCGCGGACACGGGCGAGCAGGTCTCGCTGTCCATCGCGGTAATCGGTCCCGTCGAGGTTCTCGTGGTGTCGGGAGCGCGGTTCAAGCTCCGCCTCGTCGAGAGCGTCTTCCTCGCGGCGCACGAAGGTGTTGAACGCCTTCATGATCGCGCCGAGGTAGAGGACCAGGGTGTCCACGGTGGCGTCAGGTCCGAGGTCGTAGTGCTTGATGAGGGCGTCCACGATCTCGGCGTTCACGTTGGGGATGATCTTGACGGTGGTCATGCGAGGGTCTCCTTCTTCTGCTTGAGATCATGCTCGGAGTGAGCCTTCAGGGCGATGGTGAAGACGAGTTCCTGGAGGGTCTCAGCCTTCTTCTTCTCCAGGTCGATGAGTTGCTGGGTGGTCTCGGGAAGCCACTTGAACTTGGGGTTCAGTTCCCAGGCGGTGGTGATGAGCCACTTCTTCAGGACCTCGAAGAGGAGCTTCTCGTTGCCGAATATCACGCTGCCGTCGATGTACTTCGCCTCCTTGCGCCAGAGCCAGGCACGCTCGGACTTCCGATCAAACATCGCTTCGTGCCGCAGCTCCTTCCAGAGGGTCTTCATGCGCTCGTTGACCTCCGGACTCACCACGGGGGCGGTCGGGGACGAGGAGGGCTTGGAGGCGGCTTCCGGCGCAAGGACGGGGGTCTCTTCGACCCGGTTCACGATCAACCACAGGCGATGCCCGTAGTCGCGCTCTCGGTCGTTCCCGCCTTGGAGTTCAGAGGACAGGAGGCGGAGTTTGGCGAGGTCCTCCGCGTCGAGGTAGTAGCTCTCACTCATGGGACCTCCTAGCTGCCGATAAGGTCAGCATGAAACAGGACGCCAGGGAACTTGGAATCCTTGTTGTTGATGACCACGGAGCGCATGAGCCGGTGGAACGTCCACTTCTTGAACTCGTCCATGCTGCTACCGGAGTCCCAGCCGTCCGTGATGGTCAGGACCACGCTGGGGGTGATCTTGTGCTCCTTCATGTAGGGGATCACCGAGGCGAGGTAGGTCCCGCCGGTGCCCGAGAGCATCGGCTTCATCCCTTCGGTGTAGACGCGGTCGGACAGGACTTGGTCGGCGACTTCCAGGACCCGGATCTCGCGGAGGGTGTGCTTGAAGCTGTCGTAGACGATCCGCATGGCGGCTTCCCGCTCGGGCAGACCCATGGAACCGGAGACGTCGATCACGAGGACGATGCAGCGGATCATGTCGCCGGGGTCGGGGTTCGCAGCCGGAAGCCGCCCGCCCCTGCCGGTGACGTAGATGTGCATATCGTTGCGACCGGGCTTGCGGTAGGACCACTGCGGGGACAGCGTGGTGTCGCGGATCTTGCGGAGGACCTGCCGGAGGTTCACGGGCGGCTTCTTCGCAGCCTGGGACCACTCGGCGCCGGTGCTGGAACCGCGACCGGGGAGCTTGCTGGCGTTGCGCTCGGCGTAGTCCTCCATGCGCTGCTCGACCATCGCCTTGATCTCGTCGCTGAGACCGGAGTCCGGAGCGTCGGTGAAGTCGTCGCCGGGGAAGTCGGAGCCGTCGTCGGCGAAGTCACCGCTGCCGTCGCCCTCTTCCTCGGCATCGTCGTCGGACTTGGCGCCCTTGCCCTTCCCTTTGCCCTTGGACTTCTCCTTGGGCTCGGGATCCTCGGCGAAGGGATCGAAGTCCTCGTCGTCGCCCTGGTCGGACTCCTCGTCCTCCTCCTGCTCCTCGGGCTCGCCTTCAGCCTCGTCCTCGCCGTCCTGGGCGTCGTCCTGCTCGTCATCCTGCTCGGACTCGTCGCCCTCGCTGTCGCCCGAGCCGTTGCCCTCGTCCTCGCCCTCTTCGTCCGGGGGCGGAGGAGGCGGAGGAGGGGGCGGCTGCTTGGCAGCCTCGTCCCGCAGGATGCCGTAGATTTCCTCGGCAGCCATGCCGGTGAACCGCTCGTCGTACATCCCGGTGTCCTTCAGCGCCGTCTTGAGTTCGTCGATCTGGTGACCGGAGAAGCTGAAGGGAGGGAACTGGAAGAGTTCGGCGACGATCAGGTTGATGGCGTAGTCGCAGGCGATGTTCCACATTCGATGGTTCGCACCGATGGGCATCCTGGGCTTGGAGCGCAGAGCGACGTGCAGGGACTCGTGGATCAGCAGGACCGCACGGGTCACCGCCGGGGACGGGAACCAGGTCTTGCCCTTCTTCTCGATGTGCTGGCGGTACTTCTCGATGCCAGCGTCGGAGAACATGATCCCCGCGCCGTCGGTGGCGGCGATGGGAACGTCGTCCGTGTGGATCAGCGGTAGCATCGAGATCGCCTCGCTGATGTAGGGGACG
>CAZHSZ010000010.1:17082-26331 GCA_964535425.1 uncultured Candidatus Saccharibacteria bacterium
CGAGGAACTGCGCGGTCGCGTTCCATTCGCTCGGCACCGGGATCGGTTGGACAGGCATTGTGCCTCCAGTTGGGGTGTGAAATTCACACGGTTGGGTCAGTCGCCGGGTTCTTCTTCGTCGTCGCTGTAGAAGAAGCTGGTGACCTCGTCAGGGGCGGTCTGCGGATCTACCTTTTCCGAGGATTGGCGGGAACAGTACCCCGCCCCGGTGTCGGCTTCCTCCGCGAGGACGCTCAGATCCACGAAGGAGCCGTCGTACCGCGTCCAGATTTCGATGGTCGTCTTGAAGAGCGGCTTGTTGGATCCCATGGCTACACCAGCGTCCACACTTCGTTCTGGCTCTTCAGGATCTCCTTGGCGAACTTCACCCAGCCCTGGTCGCCGAAGACCTTGCGCCCGATGCCGGACACCGCCGGGGCGGCGTAGGACTTGTGGATGCTGTTCAGCGCCTGATTGAGGTAGTTCAGCAGGAGTTCGTTGCTGACCACGTTGAGGCGCACCTTCTCCAGCAGCCACTCCGTCCCGTTCTCGAACTGCTTCTGGTCGGTCGCGGAAGGCAGCAGGTTGAAGATGGTCATGAACTGGATGCTCGTGAGCACCCGACCGTTCTGGTGGGCAGCTTCGGGGAAGTCCTCCGGCTTGCCAGCGAGGATGTTCTTGATGCTGGGCAGGAACTTCCGCATGAGGAAGTAGTCGCCGAACTGCTTGCCGACCGTGCCGATGGTGCCGAAGGCAGCCTGGAACGGGTTGATGTCCGCGCCGTGGTCGTCCATGAGCTTGAGCAGGTAGCTCAGGTTCTGGTAGGACCGGGGGCTCGGGAAGCTCTTGCCCGCGTCGGGGATCGCCACGCCAGCGGACTTGTTGGGCGTCCACTCCCGCACCTGGAGGATCGCGTCGCCGAACTCACCGATGAAGCTGGTGACGACGGGGTGGATCTTCTTCACACCCTTCTCGCTGAGGGCGTACTCCAGGAAGTCCGCCGCCGTGTACTCCAACTCGAAGATGTGGCAGCGGTTGTTGGTGATGATGGGGATCTCGGCGGCGAGGTCCGAGCACGAGGTCGGGTTGTAGGCGAAGATCCGAGGCAGCTTGTACTCGTCCTCGTGACCGTTGATGGTGCCGTCAAGGATCAGCGTGGTGAGCGCCTGGAAGACGTTGCGGTCGCCGTTGGAAAGCTCGTCGATGAAGTGGATGCACTCGGGGCTCAGGATGCGGTCCACGCGGTAGAACTCGGTCGTGCGCTTCTCGGCGTTGGGGAAGCAGGCGCCCAGCAGATCGCCAGGAGTCAGGAGACCGGCGCACATTTCCCGCAGCCCCTTGGCGTCGGTCTTCTTGTGCTTGATGGCGTGCTGCACCCGCTCCCGGATGATGGTCGTCTTGCCGATGCCGGGGGCGCCCATGAAGCCCATCGCGCCGTGCTCGGGCGGGTTGGCGATCATGGCGTCGAGGGTGCTGATGAACTGCTTGAGGGTGATGATGTTGGACATGGAGTCTCCAGAATGACACGGCATCATGCCTGAGTCAAGTTAGGGTGTGGGGAAGGGTGTGAAATTCACACGGTTCGGATCAGGAGAACTTGGCAGCCAGGAGAGGGGTCTCGTCCTTCGAGGTTGCGGGCAGGATGTAGACCCCGTGCTCGATGTCGATGGACTTCACGAGCTTGTCGAAGGTCTCAGGGTTCATGTTGCGGAAGGCAGACCGGGCGCGGGCTTCCTCGGGATCGAACTTCATCACCACGATCATGACGTTGTAGCCGTTGCGGCGGGCGTACTTGACGTAGTAGTCGCGGTTGTCCTTCGTCGCGTTGAAGTTGTCCACGATGACCGTCTGCTTGCGTCCGACGATGCGCCGGAACCTTGCGCGGCAGTCCTTGTGGGCGAGGGTCATGTCGCTGATGATCCGCTTGGGGTCAATGTCCAGGGTGCCGTCGGGCTGCTTGAAGTAGTCGTCGGCGCTGACCACCTGGACGTCCGGCTCGTGGATCTTGCAGTTCATGGCGTAGGCGGTTTTCCCGGAGCCCGGAGGACCCACGAGGATGATGCAGCTTGGGCGGACGGCGGTCATGCGGACTCCTTGGTGATGCGGCGCGGCTGGTCACCATCGAAGCGCAGATGATAAACGGTCACAGGTCCAGGGTAGTGCTGGGCGAGGCGCTCGGCGACCCTGAACGCCTCGGCGCGGGTCTCGCGGCGCCGGGTGGCGAGGCGGGTCTGGGTGGACTCGGGCTTGATCTCGAAGAACCCTTCTTCAGGAAACAGCGGCATGGGGGAACTCCTTTCGCTTGTAGTTCTTGGGGAACTTCATCTTGAACTCGACGTTGACGTGACCCACGGGCAGGGTCCGCCTGGACGCCAGTTCGGTTCGCACAGCGACAACCTCCCGTTGCGCGTCAGGCGGCAGAAGCTCGATCTCCTGGAGCTTCAGGATCGTCTCCGGTGTGAGTTTCACACGGGTCCCGAGGTCCTCTCCGAAGTAGAGGTTCAGGATCTCCCGGTCGTGGGCAGGCACCCTGGCGTAGATGCCCTTGCTGTCGGACTCGATTCGCACCCCGTTGGAAAGCTCCCGGACGACGACGTGGTTCCGGGTCTGCCAGACGAGGTCCTCGAACAGGACGTCATTGCCCCGCGCAGCGTCGATCAGGTCGGAGACGTGGAGCCTGCGGTAGGCGATCCCGCTGCGGCTCAGCCGGTTGTCAGGCTGCTCGTTGTGGTGTCCCTTGAGGCAGTAGTTGAGCGTGGACTCCACCGCCCGGGTCATCGTCAGGAGGTCGAGGGGGATCCAGTCGAACCGCTCGTTGGGGATGTCCAGGGACAGCTTGGTGGCGGACTCCAGGGCACCCTCGAAGCTGCGGATCCGACGGTTCGTGCATTGGGACTGGAACCCGGCGCACATGACCTCGGTGACCTGGGGACAGGACCTGACGGCGGCGACCACGGTGCGGTAGTACCTGAGCCTGAACTCCAGGCGGGAACCGCTGATCTCGATGATCTCCAGCCAGGTCTGGTAGGGGATGTCCTTCCACCGCTTGGAGGATCGGATGGACCAGGACCCGCTGCCGCTGTAGGACTGCCTGCCCCACAGGTTGCGGCGCCACTCCGGAGCGTAGTTCCGTTCCAACCAGCGCATGAGGCTGTAGAAGATCGAGGACCACTGCGTCTGGTCGTAGAAGCCGTTCTCCGGCGCGTGAAGGGTGATGCGTTCCTTGAGGGTTCCGATACCCTCCACTGAGGCGTGGGCGGGGTTCGGACAGTATTCCAGACCCCAGGCGAACCTGGAGCCGTACTTGTCCCGCCAGTCCGGGATCGTGATCGGTTTGTCGAGCATTCGTGCTCCTTAAAGCGACACAGATATGTCTGTGTCAAGTTGGGGTGTGAATTTCACACCGCTGGTCACACGGTCAGGACGAACTTGAAGCTGCCCCGCGTGGACTCGGTGTACCTCCGGGCAAGCAGGTTGTAGGTGTAGGCGCGGTCCTCTTCAGGGATGCCCAGGATCTCGGCGGTCTCGGGGAACTTGGGCAGCGCCTGCGAGAGCGAGTAGGCATTGATCCCGACCGTTGCCAGGATAACATCACGCTCTGCTCGTGTCAAGGTCCGGTTAGCCTTCTGGCGCTTTTTGGAAAGGTCACGGGTGGACAGGAAGCCGTGTACCATCGCCATCTTCCGGGCTTGCAGGTCGAAGGTCAGGTTCAGGTTGGCGTCGTAGCCGTACTGGCGGCGGGCGCCCCAGCGCCACGGCGCACTGGTCAGGAGGTACTGCTTGCGGATTCGCTCGCTCAGCCCCCTGCGCCAGCGGCGCACGGCGGTGTAGGTGCGGAGGTCCACCTTGCCGTCCGTCCAGCCCCAGCGGGCGTAGGGGATGTCCAAGGTCTCGTCGAGCCCGAGGATCCGAAGCAGCCGGTAAGCCATATCGGTGTCCTGCGTGCGGGTGAGGTAGACCGTGTTGTCCGTGAGCAGGACCTGCGCCTGCTTGCCGGACGGAGGGGACCAGATCCGGAGCACCCAGCCGCCCAGGGTTCGCTTCACCTGGAATCGCCAGCACTTCGGAAGCCGCCACCAGTACTGCGCGTCGGCGGGGCGCATGAGCTTCCAGACGTCTTCGGCTTCGCATTCATACTCGCCAGCGCACTCCTTCAGGCGGTCGAGCCGCTGTCGGAGGGCACGCTGGTCGAGCACCGGCGGGATGAGGACCTCGCAGAACGTGCGATTCGCGGGAGTCGGGGTGTACTCGTAGGGGTGGGACATAGGTGTCTCCGGATCGGGTCAAGGTTCAGGATCAGTGCTGGCGGGACTTGGGGACGGTCACGAGGGTGTAGGTCGTTCGGTTGCGGTCTCCGACGGCGGTGAAGCAGTAGGTGCCGGGGGGAAGCTCGACGAAGCCGGAGAGCGGCATATCACCGGAAATGATCGGACCCCCGGGGTACGCCTGGATGAAGACCTCGTAGGCGTTCCAGGCGTGGTAGATGACGCCACCGGGGATGCCGTGGGCGCGGATCTTGGGCTCCCTCGGGATCGGGAACGGCACAGGATCCTGGCGCGGCGGGGCAGCCAGGGCGGGGACGGCTGCCAGAAGGACAGCCAGACTGAGGATGAGGCGCTTCATAGGCGCTCCTAGTGAAGCCCTGCACACGGGCAGGACTGGTTGTGAAATTCACACCGAGGTCAGGCGGCTTTCTTCAGCGCCTTCGGCTTCGGAGTGAGCAGGGACTTGATCTCGGGGATGCTGACGATGTCGAGGTACCGCGCTCTCACGAACGCTCGGGCTTCGGCTTCGGTGGGCAGGCGGAGTGTGTCCCTCTCCTGGGTGATGTAGTTCCCACGGGACCCGTCCAGCCTCAGCAGGGAGCCCGTCTCACGGGGCACGCGGACCATCGCGGGCTCTCCGAGCGGGTAGTCGTGGTGGTTCGGGCAGCCGATGGGCACGAGCAGCACGCCGGGGGTGAAGGATCCGTCCGGGAGGCTCCGGGTCAGGGGTTCTTGATGATGAGGACCGCCGTGCCGTGCTCGTCCCGGACGGTATAGACCGCCGACTTGATGCTTCCGGCGACGTGGACGGGAGGTACGGTCGTGGTCAGGATGTGGGCGTTCCAGATGACGAATCCGCCGCCCTGGCGGACCGGGATCCGCACGTCTGCGAGGTACTCCCCGGGCGGAAGCTGGATCACGGTGACGTCCCCCTGCTTGGAAGTCGTGGCACCGGGCGGGGCGTTGATGGTCATCGGCGCGGGCGGTGTGTTGCAGGCGAGGCTCCCCAGCCCGAAGGCAGCGAGCAGGGCGAGGACGGGCAGGCTGATCGCCAACCCAGCAGCGGGCAAGGGCTTCATGGAAGCTCCGAAGAAGGGTGTGAAATTCACACGAGGTTAGGCGGGGATGAAGCCTCGGCTCTCAAGATCCGCTTGGGTGATGCCGTGGTAGAGGTTGGAGTAGATTTCCCAGGCTTCTGAGAAGGACTCGAAGTCCCGCTCCACCCCGAAGTCGTCGCCGCCCCAGAGGCATACGCGCCAGCCCCCAGGGCGAGACTTGTATGGGTACAGACGGAGCAGGGAGGCACGCACAGCGGGAGTGTCGAGGGGGTTGTCCCAGCCAGAGGACCCAGCGGGCGGTATCGCCGGGTGCCAGTCCTCTTGAGTCGCCAGCCACCGTCGCCAGTTGCAAGCGTGGAACTCCGTGGGCGCCGGAAGCCAGCGGGCGTCATCGGTCCCCAGGCGCGGTAGGTGGAACAGGAACTTCTCTTCCCGGGTGAAGCTGCTTGCTACGTTAGGGAACTCGACCCAGCCGTCCTCGTTGGACCAGAAGCCGTCCTCGCGGGCGCTGTGAATGATGAAGGTAGGCGGTTGGGTCATGTGTGGACCCTCCACTCCTTCGAGTGCTCGTCGAAGATGAACATCCCAGCGAGCTTCACCTGTCCGTCGTACTTGTAGATGATAAAGGCGAACTTGCTGAAGTCGGTGAGGGACTGGAACAGGTCCGGCGTGAGGATCATGTTCGACTCGGGGGTCTCGTCCCCGTTGACGGTCAGGACGCAGTTGTGGCGGTAGGCGAGGGCGATCACCTTCGGCAGCGGGTCGAATGCCTTGCCGTGCTCAAGGAGCAGATGCTTGAACCAGTGCTGCTGCTCGTGGCTCGGGAACTGGATGGACATAATGTCCTCCTTGGGAAGGGTGTGAAATTCACAGCACTACTCGTAGCGGGGTCTCTCGGTGTACTGCTGATCCCCGGGGGTCTGCTCGTTGAAGATGACGACGGCTTCCCCGTCGAGGACGGAGTTGACGTCTCCCCAGGCGAGGTCCTCGAACTTCTCGGCGAGTTCCTTCTTCAGGCGCCGGATCCGGGCGGGGCTGGAGTGATCCACCACCCGCGACGCGACCCAGGTGTAGTTGTCGTACCACCACCCGCCCTCTTCACGTCCACCGAAGTGCCTGGACTGGACGTAGACGCCCAGGTATCGCGGCTTGGGGATCTTGTGCAGGCTCATAAGAGGCTCCTTGGTGTGATTTTCACACCGCAGCGAGCCGGGGCTGGTAGGCGACCGGCTGGAGGCGGTAGAGGGTGAGGGTGATGCTGCGCTTCGGCGCGACCTGGAACGGGACGCCGTGTTCCCAGGCGCTGGAGACGGTCTCGGGCGGGACCTGGAACCCTCGCAGGGAGAGCCAGTCCATCGTGACCTTCACCCGGTCGGCGAGGGTCGGGGTGTGGTCCCAGGTGCAGAGGCTGAACTTGGAGCCTTGGCTGTCCTGGGCGAGGGCGATGCAGGCGGGGGCGATGGGCGGCGTCAGCATGAGACGAGTTCCATCGGCAGGTCCTCCCAGGTGCTGTCGGCGGCTTCCTGGCGCTTCGCGGTGCTGTAGGTGCGGTCGTTCAGGCAGCGGGGGCAGTCGCAGGACCGGCGGGCGGTGCCATCGGCGGAGGTCTTGGTGTCGGTCTTGGTCCGACGCAGAGTGCGGGACATGGGATCTCCAGGTGAAGGGTGTGAAATTCACACTTCGCAGTCATCGAGGTCGAAGGTGTCCACCAGGGACGCCATCGCTTCCTCTTCGGACTCGAAGGGACCGGACCACTCGGTCGAGTCCAGGTAGCCGGGGGCGGACAACCGGCAGTACCAGCCGGTGTGGTAGGTCTTGGTGCAGCCCACCCAGCCGCCGCAGGAATCGAGGGGCAGGATGGTGGTCTCGCCGTGCGGGTCCTCGATGTGGCAGAACTCGCCGTAGGTGATCTCAGGCTTCATGAACATGGGGCTCCTACGCGGCGGGGCGCAGCGTGAAGGGGTTGAGGGTGGTGAATCCCACTCATTGGTGGGGAGTTGGTGTGAAATTCACAGGGATCAGGCAGACCGCCGGAAATCGCGGACCTGGGCGTCGGTGGGCAGCAGGGCAGGGTTCAGCGGCTGGGCAGGTCCACGGGACCGGAGCGCCCAGGCGGGGCAGTCCAGGCTCCGGAGCTTGGCGGCGCCCATCATCCCCAGGAAGCCCAGGGAGAAGAGGGTGAGCCCTAGCGCCCAGTCCACGGTCAGTCCGAGGGCGGCTCCCATGACCACGATGCCGAAGCAGGCGAGGATGCAGAGGACGAAGAAGGCGCGGTTCATGGTGGCTCCGAACGTGCGAAGGGGTGTGTGGATCTCGTAGTTGAGGAAGGTGATGCCCAGCGGGGTGAACCTCGACCCCTTGGGCTTGCGTCGTGGCGGACGGCGGTCGGCGCGGGACCGATCCTTGGGCAGGAAGTCGTAGGTCATGGGGTCACCGGGTCAGGGTCGTTGTGAAATTCACATCGAAGGGAGGCGGGGGAGGCGGGAAGTCGGATCCCCGGCGCGGGAATCGCTTGGTCCAGCACTGGCAGCGGTCGATCAGGAACGAGCACCGGCGGCAAAGCTCGGCGCCGTGGTAGTCGTTGCGGTACTTGGAAGGCGGGAGGTTCACTGGAGCACCAGCCTCTCGACGGAGAACACGCCCTTGGTCCACCGGGCGCGGAAGTGCTGGAGCTTGTTGACCGCCAGGAAGATCAGGTCCTCCCAGGTGGGCTCGTCGAACTCGGGGGTCTGCATCCAGGCACGGAGGGAGTCCACCCGGGCGCCGACGGACTCGGCGAGCTTCATCGCCTGGACGATGCGCTCCTGCTGGAGGGCGGTACGGGGGAGCGGGATCGTGACCGACCCCACTAGGGCATAGGTCCGGATCTGCATGGGATTACTCCTGGGAAGCGCCGAGGACGGCGAGGAGGGAGAAGAAGGCGAGGAGGAGGGTCTTGACGATGGCGTTGAGGGTCACGGGATCACCACCACGCGGAGCAGCGGCAGAGGGAGACGGACCAGCGGCACCCGGCGCAGACCGTGCGGGCGGGATTGGGGGCGGTGATGCGGTACCGGCGGATCAGGGTCATGGGAGACCTCCTTGAGGGCGCCATTGGTGGCGCGGTGTGAAACGCCGTGTGAAATTCACACGGCAAGGAACAGCGGAGCGAGGTATCGGGTCAGTCCAGACCGAGGGCGGCGCAGTTGGTCTCGAACAGGTCGGAGACCGCCTCTTCCATGGCGGCGCTGAGGGTCTCGTCGGAGACGAAGGAGAAGAGGATCGGATCGACCTCCTGCGGGGCGGTCGGCATGATCGGGCTGAGGGTCGTGGTCATGCGGGTCGAGCGGAACATGGTGTCCTCCTGTAGGCGCATCGTGCGCCATGGTTGGATGCTTTCGTCAACCTCGGGTCGTGTGAAATTCACACAGTTCGGTCCCCGGGTCGTCCGTTCCGCGCCGCGTGGAGGCAGCATCGTCATGCGGAACAGGCTAGGGTCAGGGCTTGTCTCGCCCATCCAATGCCGTGCTGGAAAGTCCAGCCGGACCTAGCCGCTATCCTCTGAACCAGTATTATACTGGAGTTGAGGCAGCTTAGAATCATTGATTATAGTCGTTTTCAGGATCCGTTTTGCTATTCGGAATGAATTAGTCTCATCATAGCGGCTTACCGCCTCGCATTGGTCAACCAGGGTCCGGGCGGCGACCTGAATCGCTGCCAGTGTGAAATTCACACTCTCTCGGCGCCCCATCTAGCTCCATCGTCCTGAATGGTCACGGTCTATTGCATCGGGTGGAGACTGCACTCCAAAGCGCCCAACTTCGGCGCGGCAAACGGTCTCGCCAGCCTGGATAGTCCAAGCCCTCCCTACCTTTGACGATCCCGGGTGAACATGGGACCGCTATCCTCGGAAGTGACGAAACAACCTGCCAGAGACTCCCGCCCTAGCCCCGAATGGTGCTAGCTGC
>CAZHSZ010000011.1:0-13269 GCA_964535425.1 uncultured Candidatus Saccharibacteria bacterium
AGGAAACCGGAGATATCTTCGGCGAGAACTTCATCATCCTTCTCCTTACGGTTGTCTTCATAATCGGTCTCTATCTCGCCACAAGAACATTGCGTGGTGTACTGATGCGTGACGCCCCGGTTATTCGTTAAAAAATAAAATAAGCTAACGGTAATGCTTTGGTTTTTGTATTTGGGGTCCCCATTCCTATGGGGGTGTAAGCGTTAGAAGACGAAAGCGCTGGACGAATAGTCCAAGCGTAAGTCTTCTAGTAAGCGCGCTAGTCTGGTAAGATTTGCGCATGGGAATACAGAACTTTTTGTTGAAGCAGGTAGCTAATTTTAAATTAAAGGACGCGCCGGCAGGGCAGCGTGAGCAGATTATGGCGATGCTCGAAAAAGACCCCGAGCTTATGAAAAAAGTCGGGGAAGAAATCGACCGCCGCGTAAAGAAGGGTGGGGAAAACCAGATGAAGGCGACGATGGAAGTGATGAAAAAATACCGCACCGAACTTGCGGCTATTCTCCAGAAGTAATCCAGGCATGAAAATTTACCTACTCCTCGGCCATCCGAACACGGACCCGACGCTTTCAAGTGAAATTGCGGATACGTACGAGCGCGAAGCGAAGGCGGCAGGGCATGAGGTGCGCCGTGCGGATATCGGCAAGCTGCAGTTCGACCCCATACTCCACAAAGGCTATCGCGCTATCCAGGAACTCGAGCCTGATTTGAAAAAGTCGCAGGAAGACATCCAGTGGTGCGACCATTTCGTACTTATCTACCCGCTCTGGTGGTGCTCGGTTCCCGCACTCTTAAAGGGATATATAGACCGCATGTGGCTTCCCCGCTTCGCGTTCAGCTTCATTAAGACTCCAAGCGGGAAGTCCACCATGGGCTGGCGCAAGCTCCTAAAGGGACGCACCGCGCGCCTCATCGTGCTCTCTAAAACCCATGCACTCATAGAACACTTCCTGTATGGCGACTTCACGGGCGATATCGCGACCGCTGTACTGCGCTTCTCCGGCTTCAAAGTGCGCGTCTCTGAAGTGGGAAACTCTGAAGCGCTTTCCGAAGGACAGAAGGCATCGCTACTCAAAAATATCGGAAACCTTGCGAAGAAAGCGAAGTAACGTCGTTCTTGCAGGCATTTACATTCTAGGATAGGGTGCATGGAGGAGAGAGTGGTTCGCTGTCACCCGCAGCGTTCTGTCGCAGGATAGAGGTACATACGCTCCGTATTGAGGGGCGCGTGTACGTGGGTCTTCCAAGGCCTGCCGGTGGAAACAGGAAGCAGCCTGTTGCCATTATGAGCTCGACACTGGAATCGGATGATGACCGCGCCCCGCATTAGCCCCGCAGAGGTCTACTGTAAATTCCCTCTCTCCACCTGTTCCTTAAGACCATTCCGAAAAGGGATGGTCTTCACTTTTTTATGCTTACCGCGTAAGGTAAAAGGATTATGTTGAAAATCGGCATCGTAGGTCTCCCAAACGTCGGCAAGTCGACGCTTTTTAATGCGCTTACTAAAGCGGCGGTGCCTGCGGAAAACTATCCGTTCTGTACCATCGATCCGTCAGTAGGAGTGGTGGGTGTCCCGGATGAACGTCTTACAAAGCTTGCAGGACTTTCGGGAAGCGAGAAGACGATTCCTGCCGCAATCGAGTTCGTGGATATCGCAGGACTTGTAAAGGGCGCCTCCGAGGGCGAAGGGCTCGGCAACCAGTTCCTTTCGAACATCCGCGAGGTGGACGCAATTCTTGAAGTGGTGCGCTTTTTCGACGACCCGGACGTAACGCACGTGCATGGGGAGGTGGAGCCGATACGCGATATCGAAGTGATAAACCTCGAGCTTTCACTCTCCGACCGCGAAAGCGTTACCAAGCGCCGCGAGAAGCTTACGCGCGACATACGCGCAGGCATGAAGGAAGCCGTGGCTGAAGATGAGGTACTGAAGAAGGTGGAGGCGGTGATAAACGAAGGCAAGCTAGCACGCGCCGCAAACCTCACGCCCGAAGAAGCGAAGCTCATCAAGTCCTTGAATCTCCTCACGATGAAGCCGATTCTCTATGCGTTCAACGGAAAGTCAGGCGGGCATAACCTGAACGAAATAAAGGACGGACGCGCGGATAAGGCGTATGAATACGTAGAATCTCTCGGAAGCGAGTACGTGCATGTGGATGCACGCACCGAGCATGAGCTGAACGATGTCGCAGAAGGCGACAAGGATGTCTTCCGCCAGGAGCTTGGCGTCCAGGTGGACGGGCTTGAGAGCCTCATCCGCGGCGCGTACCGCACGCTCGGCCTCATCACCTACTTCACGACTGGTCCGAAGGAGACTCGTGCATGGACGGTTACGGTAGGCGCGACTGCGCCTGAAGCAGGGGCCGCTATCCATAATGACTTCAAGGATAAGTTCATCCGAGCGGAAGTGGTCGGCTGGGATACGCTTCTTGCGGACGGATCATGGAGCGCAGCGCGCGACAAGGGCGATATCCGCACCGAAGGCAAGACGTACGTCGTCAAAGACGGCGACGTGATGGTGTTCTTGCACTCCTAGACCGCGCTCGTGTCGGAAGCGGCGAGAAGAAACGCGAAGGCGGAGGACTGTTTCGCGTAGTTGTAGGATTCTTCCTGATAATCGTCGTCAAGGGCTCCGTCTTTTGCGATAAGTGCCATCGCTTCGAATACATCGTAGGACTTCAAGGAAGTCCGTACCGGGAGTTCGGAAAATTTCTTTATGACGTTCATCATGTTTCCAAGCCCTACCTGGTAGGCGTTTACGAGGCAAAGGGAAAAGAATTGCCGATTAAATTCCATAAGGTTCGGGAAATAATCGGTGCGTATCTTTTGGAGCGCAGGACCGGCGTCATGCATCATGACTGCGTAGTAATCCTTGAACATTGCGCGCATAAGGTCTACCTGGTGCGATAGATAGCGCATCTCCTCCTCGTCTTTTCCGTAGAGCGCGTAGGTATCGGGAATGGCCTGGCCGAGGCCGACGGCGCCCGCGCCGCTCTCAAGGTCGCGCTGGTACTTCGACTCGGTCGCAAACATACCGACCGCATAAAAAGAGAGCTCGTTCCGTATGTCTTCGGGAATGTCGCTGTCGGATAACCCTTTCATCACTTCTTCGCGCACGAAGTCTATGCGGGAACGGCCCTCTGGGTCGTTTACGGTACGCGCGCGGCCGTTTTCAGGAGAGAGTGCGAGAGCGAGATCGCCATGGTCGCGGTAGTGCCTGATGAAGGCCTTCAGCTGGTCGAAAAACAGTGGGGATTCGGACATCTGCAGGAATCGTTCCGATGTGCGCCCATCTTCATCATGTTCATGAAGACCGCCCGCAAGCGCCTCTGCCTCCTCATCGGTAGCTCCGGCTCCTTTAAAAAATTCATATAACTTAAAAGCACCGAGCGTAATTCCGCCCGCAATGGCGGCTCCTGCTCCGAATTTAAAAAGCTCCCGGCGAGTAACCGCATCTTTCCTTCGTTGTATTTCTGCAGCAGAACGCGCCACGGCACGATTGCGACGATGCGCGCCTGGTGCAGAGCGTTCTTCAATAGGTCCTCTTCGCGGAGGTTTTTCAGCCATTTGTTCCATTCTACCTGATTCTGTCCGTCCTTTAAACCCGTGTTATAATCCACCGATATGGAAAACACCCAAAAGCACCCGAAGTTCGTCCGCTGGGCCGTGATGCTCGGCATCGTTATCGCGCTCAACATCTTCTTCTTCGTGGCGCGTTCTTTGGTGCTCCCTGAACCTATGTTCGAAAACTATTGCCCAACGCGCACTCAGCCGGCAGCGACCGAAGAGGCGTGCGCAAAGCAGGACGGTGTATGGGTGGGAACGCCGGAAGATCCGTCCGTAACTGCGGTGGTGAAGCCGAATCCTGCGGGCTACTGTGATCTCTTCCAGAAGTGCCAGCCGCTCTTCGATGAGGCGCACAAACAGTACGCGATGTACTCATTCGTGGTGATGATCGGACTTGGCATCCTCTCCATCATTGTCGGCGTGCTCCCGATAGGCTCATCCATCGTCTCTACGGGACTTTCCTACGGAGGCGTGCTCGCACTCCTTGTTGCGTCCGTCGGATACTGGGGCGAGGCAGGCAATCTCCTCAAGCTTGGTATGTCGTTTATAGCGCTCGTAGCGCTCATCTATATCGGAGTAAAACGCTTCAAAGACTAGCTGATTTCCCTGAAAATCAGTACGCCTACCTCCCGCATGCCTAAACCCGTATTCGACCATAAGGCGATAGAACCCGAGCTTCAGAAGAAGTGGGAAGATGCCAAGCTCTACGAGACGAATCTCGCAGATACGTCCAAGGAGCCCTACTACCTGCTCTTCGAGTTCCCGTACCCGTCGGGCGACCTCCATATCGGCCACTGGTACGCCTACTCGGTGACGGACATCTACGCGCGCCTTATGCGCATGAAAGGGAAGAACGTCCTCTTCCCGATAGGCTTCGACGCCTTCGGATTGCCTGCGGAAAATGCGGCAATGAAGCAAGGGGCAAACCCGAAAGAGTGGACGCTTGCGAATATGGAAAAGATGCGCGGACAAATCCGTTCCATCGGCGCGTCGCTTGATTGGTCCAAGGAAGTGGTGACGTGCTCACCGGAGTACTACCAGTGGACGCAGTGGCTCTTCGCCAAACTCTACGAGCACAAGCTCGCGTATAGGGCGTCCGCGTCCGTAAAGTGGTGCCCGAAAGACCAGACCGTGCTTGCGAACGAGCAGGTGGTGGACGGAAAATGCGAACGCTGCGATACGGAAGTGGTGGAGAAGAAGCTTACGCAGTGGTTTATGAAGATTACCGACTACGCGGAACGCCTCCTCTCGGATCTTGATGAGCTCCCGTGGCGCGAAGAGATAAAAGAGGCGCAGCGTGCCTGGATAGGCCGCTCCGAAGGAGCGAAGCTTTTCTTCCCGCTTGGTGCCTGTACGGTCGAGGCGGACCCAATCGAAGTGTTTACGACGCGTCCTGACACCGTGTTCGGAGCGACCTACCTCGTGCTCGCTCCCGAGCATCCGCTTATCGAGTCCCTGCTCGCCTGCATCGGGAACGAAAAGGAAGTGCGCGCCTATAGGGATGCGACTGCGCGCAAAACGGAACGCGAGCGCTCTGAAAACAAGGAGAAGACCGGCGTACAGCTCGAAGGCATTACGGCGATAAACCCGGCTACCAAAAAGGAAATTCCTATATATGTCGCCGACTACGTGCTCGCAAGCTATGGTACGGGTGCGGTGATGGCAGTGCCTGCGCATGATGAGCGCGATTTCGAATTTGCGAAGAAATACAATCTCCCGCTTACGTACGTGGTCTCCGGAGGAACCGAGGGAGAGTGCTATACGGGGAACGGCCCGCTTATCAACTCGGGGAAGTTCGACGGCAAGGAAAACTTCAAGGTGTTTTCGGACATCATCGAGTTTGCAGGCGGCGAGCGCACAACGAACTACCGCATTCGCGACTGGCTCGTCTCCCGCCAGCGCTACTGGGGCTGCCCGATACCGGTCGTGTATGACCCTGAGGGTATGCCGCACGTGATTCCTGCGGAGCATCTTCCCTGGAAGCTTCCGGAAGACGTTGACTTCTCTCCTACGGGCAAAGCCCCGCTTGCGTCCTCCAAAGAACTCCATGAGCGCGTGGAGCGCATCTTCGGCGAAGGCTGGACACCGGAATACGATACGCTCGATACGTTCGTCGACTCCTCTTGGTACTACCTGCGCTACCTAGATGCGAAGAATCCGCGCGCATTTTCAGACGCCGATGCTATGCGTGCCTGGCTTCCGGTGAAGCGCTACTCGGGCGGAAGCGAGCACACCACTATGCACCTCCTCTATGCGCGCTTCTTCCATAAGGCGCTTCACGACCTGGCGCTCGTACCTACCAAAGAACCGTTTGAAGAGCGCTATAATCGCGGACTCATCATGGGCCCCGACGGGCAGAAGATGAGCAAGCGCTGGGGAAACGTCGTGAACCCCGACGAGATGCTTGAAAAGTACGGGGCGGATGCGGTGCGTATGTACCTTGCCTTCATCGGCCCGTACAACGAGCCGGGCCACTACCCGTGGAAGCTCGACGGGGTCGAAGCGATGCGTCGTTTCCTTGACCGCATCTACCAGCTTAGAGAGCGCGTAGCGGATGGAGAAAAGTCGCCGCACCTCGCAAAAGCGCTTGCTAAGGCGAATCTGAAAATCGAGAGCGATTCCGACCGCTTCAAATTCAATACCGCTTTGTCCGCGCTTATGGTGCTCGTAAAGGAGCTTGAGGGCGTGGAATCCGTCCCCGCTTCCGTATGGCGTTCATTCCTCGTTATGCTTGCGCCGTTTGCGCCGCATCTTGCCGATCATCTTTGGGAAGCTGCCGGAAATGAAGGAAGCGTCCATACCGCACTGTGGCCTAAAGCGGATACGGAGCTTCTAAACGAAGATACGGCCACGGTTATCGTCCAGGTAAACGGCAAGAAGCGTGGGGAAGTCATACTCCCGTCCGGAGCAGGGGAAGAGGAGGCGAAAACCGCTGCCTATGAGCTCCCTGCGGTCGCAGCTTTGCTTGCGGAAGGGGAAGTGAAGAAGGTGATATACGTGCAAAATCGCATTATTAACATCGTCATCGGGTAGCGGTAGCCAGGACTTGCCCCGTAAAACAGCACTGTCTTACGGGGCTTGCAAAAAAACACCCTTTTGGTATAATTACAACACAATGCCTCAGAAACCTAATAAATCGGCCATTTCTCCAAAATCAAAAGGAGCGGGACTTCCGTCTTTTGAGAGTACCCAGCTCGTAAAGAAACTCCTTGCGGAGATTTCTGACCGCGCACGCGAGGTGCTCACCCTTCGCTTCGGCCTCGGTACTACAAGCGAGCGCGAGACCCTTGAGGCTATCGGCGAACGCTGGAGCATCACCCGCGAACGTGTCCGCCAGATTGAGGCTGCAGCTATCGAAGCTGTACGCGCCTCAAAGGCGTTCAAAGACGCAAAGCCTGCGTTTGACGAGCTTTCAGACTACATCGAATCGGAGGGCGGCATCCTTCCTGAAGACCATCTTCTTTCCGGACTCGCAAGCGATGAGAAGACCCGCAACCGCTTCCGCTTCCTTCTCGTTGTCGGCAGTGCATTCTTCCGTGAACGCGAAACCGAGGAATTTTTCGCACGCTGGCACGTAAATCAGACGACCGCAAAGAAAGTGCATGCGGCCCTTTCAAGCCTCTACTCGTCCCTTTCCGACACCGAAGTCCTCTCCGAGAGCGAAGTCTTCGCACGATTCCTTGCGGAACTTAAGGATGTGGATGCTGCATACCGCAACGAGGAAATCTTGAAGCGCTGGCTCGCCCTCTCAAAGCACATTGGCTCAAATCCACTCTCCGAATGGGGTCGCGCAACCGCGCCTGCCATCCGCACCAAGGGTATCCGCGACTACGCATACCTTGTCATCAAGCGCGAAGGCTCCCCGATGCACTTCCGCGATGTGGCAAATGCGATTGCGAACCTCTTTGCCAAGAAGGCGCATGTCGCGACGACCCATAACGAGCTTATGAAGGACGAACGTTTCGTACTTGTTGGCCGCGGTCTCTATGCGCTCGCCGAGTGGGGCTACAAGCCGGGCGTCGTACGCGATGTCATCAGCGAAATCCTCCGCAAGCTCGGTCCCCTTACGCGCGACCAGATTCTCGACGAAGTGAAGAAGGTTCGCTACGTGAAGGACAACACTATTCTGGTAAACCTGAACGACCCGAAGCATTTCAAGCGCGGAAAGAACGGAACTTACGCTATTGCGTAACCACGCTTCCCCATAAGAATGGGGACCCTGAACAAAGAGAAACACCCATGTAGGGTGTTTCTCTTTGTTATACTGATACGCATATGTCATCAGGCGGCGGACACGGAAACACCGGAGACTACGAATTTCCCGGACTCCATGGCGTCCATGAGTTCCTTGAAGGTACGAACCCGAACGGCGGCGTGCTCGTGCCGGGATGGATATTCATGGGACTGTTTGCAATCTTCAGCGCGTTTTTTGCGGCGTACGCGCCCATACAGAGCGCCATAAACTGGGACATGCTGCTCACGCTCGGCCCCATATGGCTTCCGATAGTCATAGGCCGCTTCGCCCTCTACCGCTTCATCAATATGCGGCAGATGCACTTCAATTACATGAACCCGTTCGTCCTTCTTGAAATGCGCATCCCGCGCGAAATCACCAAGTCTCCGAAGGCGATGGAAACGGTATTCGCTTCGCTCAACATCGGCCCAGGGACAGGCACCTGGCTGAAGCTCAACTGGTGGGGCCGCACGCGACCATGGTGGTCCTTTGAACTTGCATCCATAGAAGGGAAGGTGCATTTCTACGTCTATACGCGCCAGAATATGCGCCGTGCCACTGAGAGCTATCTCTATGCGCAGTTCCCGGAGATAGAGCTTATCGAAGCGGTTGACTATTGCCGTCTTCGCGACGCGCACCACGAGCCCTACCAAATGTTCGCCTGCGAATACGGCTACGACCATGCGAAGCTTGGAGACGCATACCCTATCCGCACCTACGTGGACCTCGGTCTTGATAAGCCGGGCATAAAGCCCGAAGAGCAGATAGACCCGTTTGCGCAAGTGCTTGAGCTTATGGGCTCGCTTGGTCCTGGAGAGCAGCTCTGGACGCAGTTCATTATCCGCTGGACGAAAAAGGAAAAATTCCGCGGCAAAAAAAAGAAGGATGGAAAAGCATATACTCGCCAGGATCAGGCTCGTGAAGTTATCGAAGCGTTGCGCAAGTCCACAATAAATAAGCGTCAGACAGTTGATGCGGAAGGACATGTCCAGGAAGTCGAAGGCTTCCCGAACCCGAACGAATTCCAGAAAGAGCTCATCGGCGCTATCGAGCGCCACCTCGACAAGCCTGCGTTTGACGTAGGTATTCGCTCCATCTACTCAGCGCCGAAGGACAAGTACTTCGGCACGATGAACGCGTTTACGGCGAACATCTTCAAAGTATTCATATCCGAACAGTTCAACCAGATAAAGCCGTACGAAATCTGGTCGGAGAAATTTAACGACTATCCTTGGGAAGACATCGGCGGGCACCGCCAGCGCGGGGAAATGCACGAGGTGCTCGAGGCATACCGTGCTCGCTCCTACTTCCATCCGCCGTATCGCGGTCCTTGGAACATTATGAGCAGCGAGGAGCTTGCAACGCTCTACCATATCCCGTCCTCAACCGTGAAGACGCCTACCTTGCCGCGCATCGGCTCTACGACCGGCGCTCCGCCTCCGAATCTTCCCCAGTAATATGCATTTGCTTGGCTATCTGCCGTTCGTATATGAGGCGCTGTACCTGCATTTCATCCGCCGTGTACGGGTATATGTAGTAGGCGCAATTCTGCTCTTCGTCGTCTTGCCGGTTTCCGTTCTTTGCCTGCCTACATACGGCTTTCCGCACGGAATCTTGGTGACGGTAGAAGAAGATGCGTCTTTTGGGGAGACCGCTCAGATGCTTGAAGACAACCATATCGTCGGTTCAGCCACCTTGCTCAAAGCACTTGGAAGAGTGACGGGGAGCGATAGGGGTGTGCGGGCCGGCCGCTACGTCTTCGACGCTCCTATCGGGATAGCGGAAGTGCTCTTCCGTCTCACTCACGGCATTACAGGCGTAAAGGCGGTGCGCGTCACCTTCCCAGAAGGCATCACGGTACGCGAGATGGGTGAAATACTTTCCGAGGCTATTCTAAGCTTCGATTCCGAACGCTTCGTACGCGAAGCAAAACCGTATGAAGGCTACCTCTTCCCGGATACGTACGACATCTTCGTCGACGCTACCCCTGAAGAAATCATCGCCCGCATGCGCACCCGCTTCGACTCCGTCTGGTCCTACCTTGAAAACCCCCGAGATGTCATCTCGGGGGAAAGTATGGAGCGGGTGGTGACGATGGCGTCGATACTCGAGAAGGAGACGAAGGTGGGGCAGGATCGCGCCATCGTTTCGGGCATTCTCTGGAAGCGGGTATCCATAGGTATGGCGCTCCAGGTGGATGCGGTGTTCGGCTACATACACGATACCGACACGTATCACCCGAGCCTCGACGATCTTGAAGTGGATTCTCCGTACAACACGTACCGGAATCCGGATTTGCCGCCGGGCCCCATTGGGAACCCAGGGGAAGATGCGCTCCGTGCCGCGCTCTCGCCGGTATCTTCAAAATATCTCTACTACCTCACTGGAAAAGACGGAACCGTACACTATGCGGAAACATTCGAAGGACATAAGAAAAACCGCGAGCTCTATTTGCGCTGATAGCGCCAAAACTATACTCTGACACCTATGGCCTACCAGGTGCTGCTTTTCTATAAATACGTCACCATTGAGAACCCGGAAACCGTAAAGGATTGGGTCAAAACGCGTGCAAGCGAGCTCTCGCTCACGGGGCGCGTGCTTGTGGCCGAAGAAGGGATAAACGGCACGCTTGCCGGAACGTACGAGAATACGGATATGTTTGCGCGCGAGCTCCTCCAGGACCCGCGCTTCGCCGATATACAGGTGAAGACGAGCGGGAGCGAATTCGACCCGTTTCCAAAGCTTTCCGTAAAAGTCCGCAACGAAATAGTGGGTACCCGCTTCCCGAAAGAGGTCGTAGACCCCAGAAAGCGTACGGCGCCTCATCTTCCGCCTGAAGAGCTTCGCGCATGGTACGAGCAGAATAAGGACTTTGTGGTAGTCGATATGCGAAACGACTATGAATTCCGCTCCGGACACTTCAAAGGTTCCATAAATCCAGAGCTTGAGAATTCCCGTGACCTCCCCGAAGCGCTCCGCAAGCTCGAACCGCTTAAGGATAAGACCGTGCTCACGGTATGCACGGGCGGCGTCCGCTGCGAGAAGATGTCGGCCTTCTTGCTCTCCGAAGGATTCAAAGACGTGTACCAGCTCGATAACGGGATACACGGGTATATGGAAAAGTACCCAGGCAAGGATTACCTCGGTACGCTATACACGTTCGATAAGCGCCTTACGATGGACTTCGGTGGCGAACGCGAAATCGTCGGTACCTGCTACAAATGCGGTGAAAAAACCGAGCAGTACGTAAACTGCGCGGACAATTCCTGCCATTTGCACTTCCTTATTTGCGACGCTTGTAAAAAGGATGACGGCACGTATTGCTCGGATGCCTGCGAAGCGCATGTAAGGGAATCCGTACATGCCTGAGTCTCTCGGAAGCCTCCGCGGAAAGAAGGTGTTCGTCGGCCTCTCGGGCGGCGTGGATTCGGCAGTGACCGCCGCACTCTTGAAGCGCGCAGGCGCGCACGTCTTCGGCGTATTCATCAAAGGCTGGTACCCGCCTGGGCTTCCGTGCTCATGGGCTGAAGACCGCCGCGACGCCATGCGGGTAGCCGCCCGTCTCCAAATTCCGTTTGAAACGCTCGACGCAAGCGCTGAATATAAGAAATCCGTCATCGACTACTTGATTGCCGAATATAGAGCGGGACGCACGCCCAATCCGGACATTATGTGCAATAAGGACGTGAAGTTCGGCGCCTTCTTCGAGTTCGCAAAGCGCAAGGGCGCGGATGCCATCGCTACCGGGCATTATGCGCGCGCGGAGCATGGAGCCCTGCTTCGCGGCGTCAATGCAGACAAAGACCAGAGCTACTTCCTCTGGGCAATTTCTAAAGAGGCGCTTGCGATGACCCGTTTTCCGCTTGGCGGATATAAGAAAAGCGTCGTTCGCGCGCTTGCATCCAAGCTTAATCTTCCCGTGGCCGAAAAAAAGGATAGCCAAGGCATCTGCTTTCTTGGCGCGGTATCAGTAGATGATTTCTTACGGAACGAATTTGGCGTGCAGGCAGGGAAGGCGGTAGACGAATCCGGAGCCGAAGTGGGAATGCATGACGGTGTGCTCCTTCATACGCTTGGCGAGCGCATAGCGCTTACCGGTGCCGCACCTGGCCCCTGGTATGTGGTCGCAAAAGACGTGCCTGGCAATACGCTCACCGTTTCTAAAGAACATACGAAGGCAGAGGGTGCATCCTCCATCCGGTTGCGCGCGGTCAATTGGCTTTCCACGTACGAAGACGGCGAAACGATTGAAGCGCAATACAGGTATCACGGTCCGCGCATCTCCGGTACGTACGATAGCGCTACGCACACGTTTATTCCGTCGGAAAAACTCGCCGAACCGGTAGCGGAAGGCCAGTCGCTCGTGTTTTATCGCGACGACCTCTGTCTTGGCGGCGGAATTATTTCTTAAACTCGTATTCGTATAACGTAATCGGGTATAATGAGCCAGTGACTGAGATACGCAAAGCAGACGGTACGGTAGAGAGCTTCGATCGCGCGAAGCTCGAAGCGTCGCTTCGGCGCGCTGGTGCGTCTGCGCGCGTCGTAGAAAAAATCTGCCAGGTTATCGAGGCCTCCATCGTTTCCGGCATTCAGACGAATGAAATCTATCGTCGGGCATTCGGCCTTCTGCGCAAGGAAGAGCGCATCGTCGCCGCCCGCTACAGCCTTCGCCGCGCACTCTTCGAGCTCGGCCCTACCGGACACCCATTTGAAGACTTCGTAACCGCGCTTTTTAAAAAGGAGGGGTGGAACGTGGAGTGGCGCAAAATGGTCCCCGGAAAGTGCGTTTCGCACGAAGTGGACGTATATGCGACGCGCGGCAACGAGCACTTGGCAGCTGAACTGAAGTACCACAACGACCCGAATTACAAGACGGACGTGAAAGTGGCGCTTTATGTGAAGGCGCGCTTCGATGACATCTGGCAGTGCGACCCGAAGGAAAGCGGTACGTGCCCGGTCGATAGCGGATTCTTGATTACGAATACCAAGTTCACCGAAACGGCCATCCAATACGCCAAGTGCTCCGGCATCGGTCTCCTCGGATGGACGTATCCGACAGAGGGAAATCTCTATGACCGCATCGTCGCCGCGGGCGTTTTCCCGGTAACTGCGCTTACCCAGCTTCGTAAATCCGAGAAGCGCCTCCTCATAGATCAGGGCATTGTAACGACCGAGCAGCTTCGGGGACGGCGCGATGCGCTTCGCGCCCTTGGTATTGCGCCTGAGCGTATCGGCTCTATAGCTGCGGAAATAGAATCCATTGAGAACACGATAAGGGAGCGCGTATAGTGCGAAGCACTATACGCGCGTACACTTATGCATGACTGTAGCTGCTTTCTCCTGTGCAGCTACAGTCAGGCGAAGCCGCGCATCGATTTTTTACATAATTCTCAGTGCCGGTGTAATGAGGTAGAATAGGCAGATGGCATCCAAGTGGGCAAAGACGTTTGATCCGGCAATTCACT
>CAZHSZ010000011.1:13369-23347 GCA_964535425.1 uncultured Candidatus Saccharibacteria bacterium
TAGAATAGGCAGATGGCATCCAAGTGGGCAAAGACGTTTGATCCGGCAATTCACTCCAAAGAGCCGTTTACGATAAGCCGCAGCAAGGTGGATATGTTCACCGAGTGTCCGCGCTGCTCGTACCTCGATCTCCGTCTCGGCGTGAAGCGTCCGTCCATGCCGTCGTTTACTTTGAACAACGCGGTGGACGAGCTTTTCAAGCGCGAGTTCGACATACACCGCGCAAACGGCACCTCGCACCCTCTAATGAAGTCCTACGGCATCAATGCTGTGCCGTTCCAGGACGAGCGTATGGATGAGTGGCGCGATGCGCTCCGCCGCGGCATAAAGACGCACCACCTTGAATCCAATTTGATACTGCGAGGCGGCATCGACGACGCATGGGTGACGCCTGACGGCGAGCTCATCATCGTCGACTACAAAGCCACGAGCAAGAAGGAGGGTCCGAAAAGCGAGGACGACCTCTATGACTCATACAAGAAGCAGATGGAAGTCTACCAATGGCTCTTCCGTCAGAACGGATTTAAAGTCTCTCCGACGGGATATTTCGTCTACGCTAACGGCAATTCCGACAAGGGAGCTTTTGACGCGAAGCTTGAGTTCGATATAAACCTCATTGCATACACCGGAAACGACTCATGGGTCGCGCCTACGCTTGTGCGCATGCATAAGACCTTGATGTCGGATGAGATACCTGAAGTGGGCATATCGTTCGGAGGCGGCCCCTGTGAGCACTGCGTCTATCGCGAAGAAGCGGGGAAGATACTTCTTAAAATCCACAAGGAAAATAAGAAAAAATAACTATGAAGCGCAGCTCGGATTTTGCCGAACGGGTGAGGAAAGTTGTACGGAGCATCCCGAAGGGTAAGACGATGACGTACGGGCTCGTAGCCGCGCGCGCCGGACGCCCTGGAGCCGCGCGTGCGGTAGGCACCATCATGAGCGGGAACGACGACAAAACCGTGCCGTGCCATCGCGTCGTGCGCGCTGACGGCAAACCGTCGGGCTATAACGGCATCAACGGCCCATCACGCGAAGCGTTGCTCGCAAAAGAGCGCGCAGAACTTCTATGAGTCAGAACATCGAAGCAAGGTCGAAAACAGGGATGAATGCGGAAATCGAAAGCTACCGTATGCAGGGCTTTGATTCCTGCGCGAACTATATCGCCAGTATCGGAAACCGCCTTGGTATCAGTTTCTCCGAAAGTACCGTGAAAGAATACCTGAGTGAGGCTCTCGGACTTCCTAAGGAAACCGTAATTTCACAGTACCGCGCTCTCCTCGGAGACAATCATCCGTTGAGTTCCCATTTCCGTATTACGGAGAACGGGCAGCAGTTTTATTTCGACAAATATCTACTGCTCCTCACGCTTCAAAAACTGGTTGAAGCGCGTGCGATGCATCGCCAAGTAACGGTGCGCATGAGCACCAAAAAACTCCTGCCCTATCTTTCAGACTTACGAAACCAGCTTGGGCTCCCGCCGCAAGAATAGTTCCGCACCCTTGCTCGTTGTATCTTTTCCGCGAGCGCCCATACTTCTGTGTGGAAGGAGGGCTTTGCCCATGATCTTCTCCACCATCTATCTGCAGGCCTATCTCGGCATGCTCGAGCATACGTTCGCGTATATGGACCGTTTCCACCCCGCTTACGGCGGATGGGCGCGGCTCATGAAATACCACCGAACAGGCTCCTGGCACTGATGGCACGGGCGCGCTACACGGCGCGCTCTGCTATTTCTGGTAAGCTTGCCGGATGGAAGTTTCAATAGAGCCCTCATGGAAGGAAAAGCTTAAAGATGAGTTCGAGAAACCATACTTCGCCGAACTTGCCGCCTTCGTAAAAGACGAATACAAAAGCGCGACCGTATACCCGTCGCCGAAGTTCCTGTTCCGTGCGTTTGAGCTTACGCCTTTTGAAAAAGTGAAAGTCGTCATCCTCGGCCAGGATCCGTACCACGGAAAAGGGCAGGCGAACGGGCTTTGCTTCGCAGTGAATGATGGAGAGAAGCTCCCGCCGTCTCTTCAGAATATTTTTAAGGAGATAGAAAGCGATTTAGGAAAACCCGTAGAAAATAGGAGTGGAGACTTGTCCCGATGGGCAAAGCAGGGCGTACTGCTTCTGAACGCTACGCTTACGGTTCGTGCGGCGACTCCAGGCTCGCATCAGAACAAGGGTTGGGAACAGTTCACCGATGCAGTGATACGTACATTGTCTGAAGAGCGCGAGCATCTCGTATTCATACTCTGGGGCAACTACGCTCGTGCAAAAGGCGCTTCCATCGACCGGACGAAGCATCTGGTACTCGAATCTCCACACCCATCCCCGTTTTCCGCGTATAACGGCTTCTTCGGCTCAAAGCCGTTTGGCAAAACGAACGAATATCTGGAGAAACAGGGCAACAAATCTGTTGACTGGCTCTCGTAAGATACAATCCCTGTATGAAAACGCTCTCCTCCGGTTCCGTACACAAGCTTCCTGAAGACTTTAAGAAAGCGTTGCTTGCTTCTGCTTCTGTGCGGACGCTCTGGGAAGACATCACGCCATTGGCGCGAAGCGAATGGATTTGCTGGGTTACCTCCGGCGCAAAGGCTGAGACCAGGAACATCCGTATCGTAAAAGCGATTTCAAAAATGAAAGGCGGGATGCGCCGCCCGTGCTGCTGGGCTGGCTGTCCGCACCGTTTGACTGGCTCTTATAAAATTTCATAAGGATGTAATACACTTATACTATGAAAAACATCGATGCGCCAAGCGAGATTCTACCTAAGCAAAGGGCCGTGGAAGCTTTTAGGGAGGGGATGGAGCGGTACAAATCTCCTTCCACCATGAGTTCGTACATCGATGACTGGTTTAGGAACAAGGAGAAAACATGTGAGAAGGGGACGCTGAACGCGTTAGCACATGTCGTTATTGAAACTGACGACAGCCTTTGGATGATCGCCTTAAAAAACGCGCTACGTGTAGCAGGTACATCGGCAGAATTGGATTCTAATGTCGCTGACAAACTCATAGACGAGGGGTTTGAAAGCGATGTAGCATTCCACCTACGAGCATTCAGAAATCTTGGCCCAGAAACCGTGATGAAGCTGACAGAGAAGGGTGGCATGCTGAGTATACTCCATCACGAAAAATCGTTCAGGGAAATTCCGAGACAGTTTTTTGAACAAGTCATACGAGAAGATCATGGTATAAGCCTGATGACGGCTGTGTGGAGAGGCGACTTCTCATGGAAATTCATGGACCAAATTGAGTTCCTTAATGCATTTCTAAATCACGGCAAGGAACAATACGGCCACCAAGTTGTTGTCAGCATGCGCGCATTCGATGAAAGCAGGCATGACGAAGTCGCGCGAATATTGATAAGGACGGGATACGCTGAAGATGTTAAGAGATATATCGAAAGTTTCAAGAATCTAACCGATGAGACAAGGCAAATGCTTCTAACTTAGGAAGGGATAGCCTGAAGCTGTCTTCTACCAAACAGTCGTGCGCACTTCCGGTTCACGGTAAAGGCCATCGCCCTTTTTCACGCCGAAGGCATCGTAGAACGGTTCCATGTTTGAAGCGGGACCATTGATACGGAACTCGCTTGGCGAGTGCGGGTCGGTAAGTACCTGTGTCTTCTGGAATTCCGGGCGGCTATTCTCACGCTCGAAGAGTGCGGTACCGAGGAAGAAGCGCTGCTCCGGCGTATAGCCGTCGAGGTCCTTGCGGCCGGTTTTCTTAAGGCGAAGCTGATACGCATCGTAGGCGATGGCGAAGCCGCCGAGGTCGGCGATGTTTTCGCCGAGCGTGAGCTGGCCGTTTACGTGCACACCGTCGGCTACCGTATACGCGTCGTACTGCTTTTTGATTATCTCCGCGCGCTCTTCGAAGCTCTTGCGGTCTTCATCCGTCCACCAGCTCTTCAGGTTGCCATTGTGGTCATACTTGGAGCCTTGGTCGTCGAATCCGTGCGTGATTTCGTGACCGATGACCGTGCCTATGGAGCCGTAGTTCAAGGCATCATCTGCATCCACATTGAAGAACGGAGGTTGGAGGATGGCGGCAGGGAAGACGATGTCGTTTAGGTTCGGCGCAAAGTACGCGTTCACCGTTTGCGGGAACATAAACCACTCGCCCCTGTCGATAGGCTTCTTCAATTTCTTCATCTCGCGCGCATGGCCATGGAGCGCCGAGCGCGTTGCGTTCCCCACGTAATCGTTCGGGGTAATGGTGAGTCCGGCGTACGACTTCCACTTGTCCGGGTAGCCGATCTTTCGATTCATAGAAGAGAGCTTCTTGAGCGCTTTTTTCTTTGTCGCGGGAGTCATCCAGGGAAGCGCCTTCAGCCGTGCCTCGTATGCTTCAAACAAATCATCGACGAGCACGTTCATTTTTGCTTTTGCTTCGGCAGGAAAGTGCTTGTCCACGTAAATTTTCCCGAGCGGCTCGCCCAAGTGGCCGTTCACTACGTTCAATACGCGGCGCCAGAGCGGCTTCATGACTTTCGCCCCGCCAAGGACGGTGCCGTAGAAGGAGAAGCTCGTCTTAATGAATGCGTCGGAGAGGTAGCCTGCGTGGTCGCTTGCGATATGGAAGCGCAGATACGTCTTCCAGTCCTCAAGCGGGATTTTAGAGAGAAGCTTTGAAACAGCCGAGAGGAATTCCGGCTGCATCACGATAACGGTGGCAGGAGCGCCCGCCCCAGTCTTCTTGAAATAGCGCGCCCAGTCGACTGTCGGAGCTATTTTTGAAAGCTGCGAAATGGTTTTGCGGTTGTATACCTTCTCCGCGTCCCGCGCGTCCTCTTTCTTCATAGACGCTTCCGCGAGCTTAGTTTCAAGCGCAAGTACGGTCGCCGCATTCGCCCTCGCAACCTTCGGCGTGTCCCCAATGAGCTTGAACATCTTCTCGAGAAACGGCAGGTAGGCATCGCGTACGCGCTTTGATTCCGCGTCGTCCTTCAGGTAGTAGTCGCGGTCGGGCATACCGAGTCCGTCCTGGTATATATGGAGCGCGTACTTCGTACTGTTCTTCGAGTCTTGGTCCACTGCCGTACCCCAGAAGACGCCTACGCCTATCTTGTGGAGGTCGGCCACGAGTGCGAGCAGGTCCTTCGTGGACTTCAGTCCCTGCACTTGCCTGAAAAAGGGAACCAGAGGCTTAGCGCCTAGTGCATTCCGGCGCTTCATATCCATACCCGAGCGATAGAAATCCCGTATCAGCTGCTCGCTGGACCCCTTCTTTATCTTCCCCCGAGATGACATCTCGGGGGTTTCAAGGTCGGCGAGGATGGCACGAAGCTGGCGGTCCGTGTTGAAGCGAAGCTCCATAAATGAGCCCCAGCGGGATTCCGTTTTCGGAATCGGATTGTTCTTAAGCCATCCGCCGGCTGCATGATGATAGAAGTCATCCTGTGCCCGCACGCTCGTATCCAAATCATTTGCATCAAATCCCCATCCGCTTTTTTTCATAGTGTGGGAAGTATAGCGTACGTTGACAACCGTTCTCGAAATAGTAGAAATAATGATGTAGAGAGGACGGTCATCGGTTTTTGAAACCTCGGGAATGGTCCCGACACCGACCCGTTTTTGAAGCACATGTCGGTCCTAGAAGCGTGGGCGCAAGCTCACCCGAACGTCGCGTTTTTCGGCTTTCTTATTCTCCTTGCATTCGCGCTTGCGTGCGTGCCGGGGATGCGGAAGGTCACTGACGCTTTTTTCGGCAGGGATCGTCAATCGTAGGAGGGTTGGGCCTTCTACACCCCGTCGCGGCGGCGCCACACTCGGCGTCGTCGCGACATTCTTTTACGTACGGGCCCGTGGTATCTTTTCCCGTATGACTGTTGGCGAAGTGCGGACCAAATACTTGGCTTTTATGAAGAGTCGCGGACACGCGATTATCCCGTCCGCACCTATCGTCCCCGGGAACGACCCGACGACCCTCTTCACCTCTTCCGGCATGCAGCCTCTGGTCCCGTACCTGCTTGGTAAGGACCATCCGGAAGGTAAGCGGGTAGCAAACTCGCAGATGAGCTTCCGCGCTGGCGACATAGAAGAAGTGGGCGACAACCGCCATACCACGTTCTTCGAAATGCTCGGCAACTGGTCGCTTGGCGACTACTTCAAGAAGGAGCAGCTCCCGTTTTTCTTCGAATTCCTCACAAGCAAGGAAGAGGGGCTCGGGCTCGACCCACAGAAGCTCTATGTCACCGTATTTGCCGGAGACAAAGATACGGGAATGGAGGAAGACACCGAAGCAGCAGGCATCTGGAAGGAACTTTTTGCCACAGTAGGCATTACTGCTGATTTTTCAAACATCGGAAGTGAAGCGGACGGCTATGTGAAGGGAATCAATGGAAACGAGCGCATCTTTGCGTACGACGCGAAGAAAAACTGGTGGAGCCGCGCAGGCGTACCCGGGAAAATGCCTGCAGGAGAGCCGGGAGGACCAGACTCTGAAGTGTTCTACGACTTCGGCCTTGCACACGACCCTAAGTGGGGAGAGAAGTGCCACCCGAACTGCGATTGCGGACGCTTTGTGGAGATAGGGAACTCGGTCTTCATGCAGTTCGTGAAGAACGAGGATGGCTCATTCTCAAATCTTCCGAAACAGAATGTGGACTTCGGCGGAGGACTCGAGCGCCTCACGTTTGCCACCATCAACTCCCCTGACGTATTTGATATAGATGTCTTCGCATCCGCACGTAAAGTGCTTTCGGAGCGCTCTGGTAAGGCGTATGACGCCGACGATTCTACGCAGCGCGCCTTCCGCATCATCCTCGACCACATGCGCGCGGCTTCTTTCATGCTTGCCGAAGGCGTTACGCCATCCAATACGGAGGCAGGCTACGTGCTTCGCCGCCTTATCCGCCGCACCATCCGCGAAGTAGACCGTCTCGGCATAAAAGACTCCGTGCTTGCCGATATCGCCGAAGGATACGGAACGGTATACGCGGATGCATACCCGCATGTACAGGTAGCAGCAGCGAAAATCCGCGAAGAACTCTCCAAGGAAGAAGACCAGTTCCGCAAAACCCTTACGAACGGTTTGAAAGAGTTTGAAAAGCTCGCCGCAAAGCGCGAAGTAAGCGCTGAAGATGCATTTACCCTCTTCACTACCTACGGATTCCCGCTTGAACTGACCGAAGAGCTGGCGAAAGAGCGCGGTATCACCCTTGATATGGACGCGGTCGCTGCAAAGATGAAGGAGCACCAGGACACCTCACGCGCCGGAGGCGCCCAACGCTTCGCGGGCGGCCTTGCAGACCACGCAGAACAGACGGTGCGCTACCACACCACCCATCACATCCTCCTTAAGGCGCTCCAGATGGTGCTTGGGAAAGATGTGCACCAGCGGGGAAGCAACATCACGAGCGAACGCCTCCGCATCGACTTCGCATCTCCTGCAAAAATGACGGATGAACAGAAGGCGGAAGTGGAAAAGATAGTGAACGACCTTATCTACCAAGACGTTCCAGTCACCCGTACCGTCATGCCGCGAGAAGAAGCTGAGAAGCTCGGCGCAGAGATGGAATTCGGCGTGAAGTATCCGGATATGGTGTCCGTGTATTCCGTAGGTCCGCTTGGAGCGACCGAAGAGAATCCGCGCATCCCTGAAGCATTCTCGCTTGAGTTCTGCGGCGGTCCGCACGTCACTAATACGAGCGAAATTCACGAGGGCGGAAAGAAATTCAAGATAAAGAAGGAAGAAGCGGTCGCCGCAGGCGTGCGCCGCATTAAGGCGGTGGTCGAATAGCGTTCGAATCCTGGTCGGCCATCCTTGCAATTGATAAAGAACTTGATACATTTCGCTGGCTTGGCAACGGCCGAGCGTTCTGTCGGTGGTGTCGTTTCACCCGCCAGAACTATCGCTAAGCGACAGAGCCTACCTGGACGCAGGTAGGCTTTCGCTTTCTAGAAAAGTTCCATAATCGTCCCAGACAGCCAGCACAGTGTAGAATGTAGCTATGTCCTTTTTCGGTTCGAGCAACAAAGCGAAATCGGTTTTGCTTATCGACATCGCGTCGTCTTCAATCGGCGCCGCGTATGCACGCGTAACTCCGAATGCGCCCGCCGCGATTCTCTTTTCCGTACGGCTTCCGATAGACTCCACGTCTTCCGATATGCAGTCGGCCTTGATGCTTCGCACACTCGACGCGGTGCTCCGTGAGCTTCGCCAGACGGGCGCGCCCCTCCTGCGCCGCCGCACGGGTTCCGGAAGCGTCCATTCCGTACACGTGCATCTCGGGGCTCCATGGCAGGAGGTGCAGATAGAGGTGGAGACGTTTGCGGACGGAAAACCGTTCGTGTTTACGGAAGCGCTCCTAGAGAAGGCGAAGAAGGCCGCAGAAGTACCGGAAGGACGCTTCCGCTCGGAAGAGGCGGTGCTCGGAGCCGTGCTAAACGGCTATAAGACCATGATGCCGGTCGGGAAGAAGGTACAGCGTGCCGAAGTCATCGTATTAAACGCGACCATCGAGGCCGAAGTGGCAAAACTCATCAAGAGCACGCTTGGAAGCTTCTCTCTCCTCCATGATGTGCGGTTTTCAAGCATCCCGAGCCTTATGCTCGCCGCGATTCCCGCGGCATTCCCGCATGAAAAGGATTATCTCGTCCTTCGCGTCTCCGGCGAAGCGACGGAGCTCCTCTTTGTAAAGAACAGCTTCCCGATGAAGTACGCGTCCTTCCCGTCGGGTCTAGGCGAATTCGCGCGCGTCGCGAAGTCGAGCGGATTCCAGTCATTTCCCGACGGCGGCGACTCCATAGATCTCAAGCAGAAGGAAGAAACCGATACCCGTATGACGGATGTCACCCGCCGCTTCACCTCCGCAGTGGTCCAGCGCCTCTATGAGTACACGTCCGCCCACGCGCTTCCGCGCACTCTTTTCTTAATCACCGATTCCGAGGCATTTAGCGTGATACAGCGCGCGCTGAACGCGCCTGATATGCATGCGCTCTGGCTCTCCGACGAGCCGCTTGCCATAGCCGCGCTTGAAAGCAAATTCTTCTCGGAAGCGGTGGGACACGAGGTGGGTGTAGCCGAAGATTTGGTACTCGACCTTCTCTCACTCAAAGCTCGAGGCTAGTCACCCGCGGTTATCCCTTGCTTGCTTGCGGTGGGGAAGCCGATTGCGTTACCATATGACGTATACTGCTTATGCATCATTACCAACCGCACGCACCCTATGCCAAAAACCATCACCGATATCATTCCGCCGTCGCGTCGTCGCGCCATGGAAGAAGCAGGGCAGACTGGAGCTTCTGTTCCGATGTCGTCCTATCAGAGTGCCCCGCCGCCTCCGTCGGAGCCTCCGTATGCGGGAGCTGGTAAAAATATGGAACCTACCCGAGGAACCTTCCCCTGGCGTTTGGCCGTAGCTGCCGTAGTCGTAGTCATCGGCTCCATCGGCGCCATGTACGCGTTCTCCGGCGCAAAGGTCGCGGTTACGCCGCGCATCGATAGCACTACGGTTTCGGGAGAATTCTCCGCAACCCCGTCTTCTGGCGAGCTGCCGTTTGAAGTCGTGACCGTAGAGAAGGTGGGCATCCAGGAAGTGAAGGCGGAAGGCACCGAAAACGCGAACGACCCTGCGCAGGGGCTCATCACCATTTACAATGGCCAGGAAAAGGTACAGGAGCTCATCAAGAACACGCGTTTCGAGACTCCGGACGGCCTCCTCTTCCGCATCCACGACTCCGTAAAGGTACCGGCCGGTACGAAGGCTAATCCGGGACAGCTCCAGATAACCGCGTACGCGGACGCGGGCGGCGAAAAGTACAACATCGGTCCGTCAACCTTCACGCTTCCGGGACTTAAGGGTTCGGCCGTCTACGACCTCGTATACGCAAAGTCGACCGGCTCAATGACCGGCGGCTTCTCCGGCGTCCGCCCATCCGTATCCGAGAAGACCCGAGAGGCGCAGGCAGCCACCATTGAAGCAGGTCTTAAAAAAGATTTGACTGAAGAGGTAGCCGGGAAGATTAAGGAGGGCTAC
>CAZHSZ010000012.1:0-23080 GCA_964535425.1 uncultured Candidatus Saccharibacteria bacterium
CTCCGCAAGCTAGCGTCCTATCCATTGAACGACGAGAGCATATTCGCACGTGCCCGCCTTTGAGACAGAAGGGCAATGTTCCTGACTCTATCGTCAGTCGCCCCGCTTCGCAAGCGCGAGCTAAAGCTTGAACAGTTCGACCACGCGGTCGAGAACCGACTCATCATGCCGCCCTTCGGGGAGATGGAGCGATACGTACTCGTAGATTTCCACCGGATCATGCCCGACAATCGGGATGAGAATGTGCGGCGCAAGCAGCTGCTTCGTCTTTATCGAAAGGGAAGGAGGGAGCGTCTCGTCCACGTATTCGAGCACGGAAAAATGAAGCATGCTTTCAAACGGGTACAGGTTGTTATCTATCGAAACTCCGTCTTCGTAGATGGCGAAGCGGTGCACACGCGTGCGCTTTGCGGCCGCAATAGCGATGGAGACTGCGGCGGCCACGATGACCAGCCCGAGAAGTATGTTGCCGAAGAGTACGGACGCGATGGATCCTGCGGTAGCAATGATGCCAAGCGCCCAATACCAGTCGGCGTTTTTTTCTTCGAAGCGATACTCTCGCCCTTCCCATTCAAATAGTGGGGCACGACGCATACGAATATAATAGCACCAACAAATACAAGAACTTCAAACTTTTAGCGGAGGAGGTGAGATTCGAACTCACGGTACCTTGCGGTACTCTTGTTTTCAAGACAAGTGCGATAGACCACTCTGCCACTCCTCCTTACGTCTAGCCTAAAACCTTCTCAATTCTGTCTCTGTCCTGAGGCGTAATGGTACTTCTGTTTGATAAGTCGTCTCGGATTAGGAACTCTTTTCCGTCTTGACCAAGAACATACAACCAATCAAAAGCATTTTTCTTTATTTTCTTCACCACGTATCCTTTCGAATTAGAGTGAATACGTCTTAACCCCACCTCTTTGCCAGAACAGAACCTAACCTGCACTCTATACAATTTTTGTCCTCTGTCCACTGCAATATCGTATGCTGCCGACTCAGTGAGGGGGAAAAGCACATCCATTCCTAGTCTTGTAAAAGTTGCGATTGCCTGAGCAACCGCGAAATCTCCTTTCTTCTGCGTTGCTCTGTGTTGGTTTGGTCGCTCCATACGTTTATTATAACAGTAGGGGCAACAGGGAATGGTACTTAATGTGGAAACAAAGCCACTTCGCTTCCTACGATGCACTTTTATCCTTAGAAGATTCTTCGTACGCTAGAGGATTTTTCATATCTTTCAAGAAAGGGTACAGCTCATCCGGACCCACCTTGTTATTGTCCTTGCGGAACCAGGCGAGGTAGATGATTTCAAGGACGCCTACCGTGTTCACGAGGAGGAGCGCAATCATCCAGAGACGCTGCTTGTTTCGCGCCGCATGCCACACGGCAAGCGTCTTCCAGGCAAGCGACCAGACCGCGATGACGATGAACAGGACCGCAATCAGCACGGTACCGAACCCGAATGCGCTGCCGGAAGCGCCGAGAAAGAGGTTATCCGAGAAAGGGGTCCACATATAAAGGGAGAATACCATATGCCCTTATTTGTTGGTACGATAGCGTTTATGCGCCACCTCGGCATCGATTACGGTACTAAAAAAGTCGGACTCGCCCTTTCGGACGAGGCCGGGACCATGGGTTTTCCTCACAGCATCCTTAAAAATGACGACATGCTTCTCGCGACGGTCCGCGAACTTATTGAAAAGGAACGCGTAGGGGTAATCGTGGTAGGGGACTCGTTGAATTTCAATGGCGAGCCTAATGCGGTAGCCGAAGCGGCCCGTACGTTCGGGAAAAGCATCGGGGAAGCGACCGGACTCCCGGTATTCTTCGAGCAGGAATTATTTACGACGCAGGAAGCGCGCCGCGGCCTCGACGGCCTGCATCCCGGGCACGTATCCGACAGCGCTCGAAAAACCGCAAAGAAGGATGCGGAACCAGTCGACGCTTCCGCCGCTGCGCTTATACTTACCAGCTATCTTTCCCGCATATGATTTCCATCGATGAGTTTAGCAAGATAGAAGTGCGGGTAGGTACCGTTATAAGTGCTGAGCGCGTACCGGAGACCGACAAGCTTCTCAAGTGCATCGTTGATTTCGGTGAAGTCGATGCCGAAGGAGTAGCGAAACCCCGCACGATTGTGTCCGGTATTGCGGCTTACGTGGAAGATCCCGGTACGCTTGTCGGGCGCCAGCTTGCGTACGTGACCAATCTCGAACCGAGAACCATAAAGGGTATCGAGTCGAACGGCATGCTCTTTGCAGTGGGCGAGGGCGAGACGTTCGCATTCCTTACTCCGGACCGGCCGGTTCCTCCCGGTACGAGCGCCCACTAACAGTTTTTGCACACGTCGCGCCTCGCAAGGCGCTATACTTATCCGTATGAACGCTCTTTCGCGCTTTCTGCGCGTTGAACTGCCGCCTCCTTCCTATATCGCGCTTAGCACGGTCGGTATCGACATCTCCACGAGCGGCATCAAGATAGCGCGGCTTGCTGAAAAGTCTGCGGGCCTTGAGCTTGCCGACTACGGCGAGTACCCGCTTCCTGCGGGAACGGTGGTTGGAGGAGAGATACGCGATGCCGCCGCGGTGGTTGAAGGACTCAAGGCTCTTTCGAAAAAGCACCACATAAAGATAGCCAACTTCGGTTTGCCGGAGTCCCGCGGATACTTGTTTGAAGCGGAAGTTCCCGAGGGAACGCTCGACGATGCCAAGGTTGCCGTAGAGCGCCGCCTCGACGAGTACGTGCCGCTTCCTGCCGCTGAAGTCGCGTTTGCCGTAGCACGTCTTCCGAAAACGGGGGAGAAGTCGCGTGTCGTGGGTGCAGGATACTCGCACCGGGTGCTCGACGAATCGCTCCAGGCGCTCGACGAAGCAGGCATCGTCACGCGCGCGATTGAAAGCGAGACGTTTGCGCTCCCGCGCGCGCTCCTTAGGAGTGGGGAAGAGGAGACGGTACTCATCATCGACATCGGCAAGACTACGACCAAGCTCCTGGTCGCCACAAACCGTCTTCCGCGCTACGTGACGACGCTTGATATCGGCGGCCATGCGCTCACCCTCGCGGTCGCAAAGCACTTCGGCGTCACCGAAGAGGAGGCGAAGCGGGTAAAGGCGGAGCGCGGCATTGTTGCCGGAAGCGGAAACGAAGAGTATCTCGCGACCATGCTTTCCACGGTGTCCGTTATCCGCGAGGAAATCGCGAAGCGCCTCGAGTATTGGCAATCGCGCAAGGAAGAAGGGGAGACGCATGACGCCGTTACGCGCGCGATACTCGTAGGCGGGAACGCGACCGTGCTCGGCCTTCCCGAATACCTGCAGACGGCGCTCAAGGTGCCGGTCGAGCTTGGCGACGTGTTTGCGAACTTCGCCTCGCGCGATGCGTGGCTGCCACCGCTTGAGTACACGGAGTCGCTCGCGTATGGGACTGCGATTGGCCTTGCGCTACGAGAATATGTCGTCTGAACTTACGAATCTTTTGCCGAATGAGCGGATACGCGCCTTCAGGCGTGACTACTTCTTCAGACTCTTTACGGTTGTCGCGCTCGTCGTGGCCGTGGCTATCGGCGTGCACGGGGCGCTGCTTGCGCCCTCGTATCTCTATTTGCATCAAACGGTTTCGCTCGACCGCCTACGCCTGAGCGAACTCTCGGATACGCTTGCCGCCTCAGAAGAGGCCGAGATGCAGGCGCGACTGACCCGCCTTAAGAGTGATTCTGAGCGTCTGCTCGCGCTCTCCTCCTCGCCCTCGGCTACCAAGGTCATCCGCGCGCTTCTTGAGGTGCCGCATGCGGGGATTATCGTCACCGCAATCTCATTCAAGTCCCCGTCTCCGGACGGTCGCCTTACCATTACCGGGATGGCAAAAACCCGCGAGTCGCTCCGCCAATACCATCTCGCGCTCTCTTCGCTTACGTTTGCGAAAAGCGCGGAACTTCCGCTCTCGGCCTACGCGAAGGAAAGCGATATTCCGTTTACCATTACGCTTACGGGCCCGCTCACGCCATGAAAAAAGGACCCGCACTTACGCTGATACTTTCAATACTCGTCGCGCTCGGAGCGCTTGGCGGCTACCTGTTCTGGTATTACCTGATGCAGGGATTGCGTGCCGAAAGCGCGCAGCTTGAAGCCGATATCCTCGCGAAAGAAGGGGAGCGCGGCCGCGCGGCATCAGCGCGCACCTCTGAGGACGACCTGCTCGCGCAAGAGAACTTCATCGCGTCCCACTTGGTGAAGACGGCCGACATCGTGTTGTTCCTTGAAAGAATCGAAGGCACCGGCAAGGCGTTTGGCGCTACCGTGCAGGTAGCCTCCCTGTCGGGTGAGGGGAAGACCTCGAACGGAAAAATATCCCTCTCACTTTCAATTACGGGAACGTTCGACGCCGTTATGCGCACGCTAGGCTCCATAGAGAACGGACCGTATGCGAACATGGTGAGCGACCTCACGCTCGACACGCCGGACAAAGGCCAGACGTGGAGCGCTACCGGAGTGTTCGTAGTCGGAACGGAACTGAAATAATATGGACCCGCTCAAAAAAATCACCGCATCGCTCCAAAGCTTCCTGAAACCGCAGGGAACGAAGCGGCTGAACCCGGCGCGCGACTGGATGTTCGTGCTTGCTTGCGGCCTCGCGCTTATCCTTGCGAGTATGCTCTGGAACGCATGGTTCTTTTTTGCGGTCCTCACTGAGGATAAAACCATACAGACGCCTGCGGCTCCCCAGGAAGTGGATGCAAGCTCATTCCAAAAGGCGCAAGAGCTCTTTCAGAAGAGGGAAGCTGAAGAGGCACGGTATAAAACGGAATACCGCTTTGTTGACCCATCGCATTAAGCTCGTAAGAACGAGCTTGCTACCTGCGTTCGCTCGAATACCTATCTGAAGCAGATATGTATTTCTCACTCACTTGGTAGTAAGGTATTTGGGCCTCCATAGCTCAATGGATAGAGCTGCGGACTTCTAAGCCGTCGATCTTGGTTCGATTCCAGGTGGAGGCACACGCAAAAACATGGGCATGTGGCGGAACTGGTATACGCTGTCGTCTCAGAAGCGGCTGGAGCAATCCATGGGAGTTCGACTCTCCCCATGCCCACCACCAAAGCAAGCACCTCCGGAACATCGGAGGTGCTTGCATCTATTTCGTAAGAACCGCTTTCAAGTGGACCCCTCCATTTCTTTTTCGAGGAGCTCGAGCTGCTCCTCGTATCCTGTAAGAGACTCAAGCTCCTTCCGCAGATTCCCTCCTATGCGGTCGAAAAGGGCATACAGTGAAACGTAGTCGTTCTCGGAAAGTTCTTCTTCCGGGCTTTTTGCGCGCAAAGCGGCTACTTCCGGCTCGTCCAAAAGGCTCCGGTAGTCGGCGTCGGCATCGAGTCGATTCGTTAATTCCCGTACGGTCATGCAGGTACTTCTTCCGTAGCCACGGCACCGTACCGAACGAGTTCTTCTTCAAGTGCGCGGATTACGCGCGCTACCTGTGCTGGCTTGATGAAGCTGTGGCGCGTGTCGGCAGGCACGTTCTGGTAGCGGTACTTTTCTACGGTTCTATACGGCTGATACAGGACCGCTGATAAGTGAATGCGTACGTCAGGCGGCATTGAAAGTCCGAGCAGGAGCGTCTCTACGTCGTAGAGGCGGGGCCTGCGCCCGAGCTGCCCGATGTTTTTGCTGCTTTTTATCTTGGCGTTCAGTTGCGTTTCGCTTTCGAACAGTTCCGCCTGTGGCAACAAGCGATTAAGGAGCTCCTCTCTCGCCATACGCATTCCCATATACTCGCGCTGGTCGCGCTCCTTGTTCGGATTCAGCCCTCTCTGAAGCTGCTTTATGTCAGCGTCGAGTTCTTCAAGCTTTCTCCGGCCCTCGATTTTCTTCAAGCGGACGCGATGCACGAGATCTGAGAACTTCTCCCGCTGCGCTATGAGCCGCTCGCGCTCAAGTACGCGCGTACGCGGCAAGTCGCCGTGCACCTCAGCCTTTTCGGCAGTTTTTCGAGCGCGTTCGAGCGTACGTTGTTCTTTAGTGACGCGGGTTGACTCATGCGCCATAGTCTTTCGAAGCGATTCTGAAGCGTCAATAAGATCCCTTAGTGCCGCGAGGCCAGCATCGCTCTTGAACTCCTCGTCCTCTATCGCTCCGCCCCGCTCCTTCGCCTTCGCCGCAAGCGTGCGGTGAGTGAGTGCCTCGAGTGAGTCAAGTTGCATATCTACCGACTCAAAATCCAAAGGATCCTTCGTCGAAAGAGCATGAGATTCAAATGAGGGAATCGAAGCGACAATTTCGTTTATACGAAGTATTTCGTCATGTACGTGGCGGCGGGCGGTATCGAGCGCAAGCGGTATCTTTTCGGTAGCATCTGCTACGGCGCCGCGCGCTTTCTCAAGTCGTCCTTCCGCGCGCGCTGCGGTCTTTGCGCCGCCCTTGGATTGCAGGTATTCGTACTCCTGTCTCTCCCAACGCGCGCGAAGCGCAAGTAAGCCGCGGTCCATCCAGGGGAGTACGGTTACGGTCAGTACCGCGGAAGTCAGACTCTCCTCAATCACCTGAAGACCATCGGCAATTTCTCGTCCGAAATGTTCGATACCCTTTACTCCCGCAAGAGCCCTTCGCCCGGTACGTACTAAGAAACCGTCTTTGGGTTGACCTTCTTTCATAGCTAAAAGTATACCCGAAACATATCGCGGTGGCGCTGGGGCTCGACTAACCGCCCGTGCTTTTCTTAGCGCCCAAAAGCGAAAATCCTAGCTTACGCTAGGATTTTCGTCTTTGTGGGCGCTAGAGGACTCGAACCTCTGACCTGCCCGGTGTAAACGGGATGCTCTACCAACTGAGCTAAGCGCCCGAACAGAACTAAATAAGCTGAGGAACAAAACAGCCCTGTAGGTAAGAAGATACCCGAAATAGTGTATTTTTAAAAGCCTATGGAACGACTCGAGGCATTAGCGTCCGGAAGGGTACAAATGGTGATGTATCGGGACTTCGCGCAAAGGAAGGCGCGTGGGTTGCGGTTGGTAGGTGAAGTACAGAATCTAAAAGATGGAACGGTGCGGGTGGTGGCGGAAGGTCCTCGCGCAAACCTGGAGGTCTATGTCGAAAAACTGAAAAAAGGCCCGCTCCTTGCGCGTGTCGAAGGCGTGCGCGCAGACTTCAGAGAAGCGGCGGGAGGGTATACTGACTTTTCTATACGCTATGACTGACGCTCGTGTACCAAACTCCATCGGAATGATTCTCGACGGCAACCGTCGATGGGCGCGCGAGCACGGCCTGCCGCAATTGGAAGGGCATCGACGCGGCATGGAGAAAGTGAAGGAAGTGCTTTCGTGGGCAAGGGAGGCGGGAGTGCGCGAATTCATCGTGTACGCGTTTTCAACGGAGAACTGGAACCGCAGCCCGGAAGAAGTGGACTACCTCATGAATCTGTTCGCGGAGTTTTGCGAGAGCTGGTCGGAAGAGGTGAAGAAACAAAACTACAAGCTCGTCTTTATCGGCGAGCGCGAACGAGTATCTCCGGTATTGCGGGAAAAAATGAAGCAGGCGGAAGAGAAAACAAAAGACGGTTCCGAAGGTACGCTCGCAGTAGCGCTTTCTTACGGCGGCCGTGCGGAAATACTTGCGGCAGTGAATGCCTTGCTTGCGTCAAAGGTCGACGCAGTCGACGAAGACTCCTTTAGGAAATCCATGTGGAGTGCTGGACTGCTTGATCCGGACCTTATTATTCGCACCGGTGGGGAGCAGCGCCTCTCAAACTTCCTTACCTGGCAGTCCACCTATAGCGAGCTCTTCTTTACGGACACCAAGCTTCCTGCTTTTTCAAAGGAAGAATTCCTTTCCATACTGAGTGAATTTGCGGAACGGGAACGTCGACACGGGCGATAGTTAACCCACAAGCCATTGGTGCTTGCCGCGGCGCTTCCAATCTAGAAGCACGACAATGACGCTTGCAAGGGTGAGAGGGAAGAGTAAGGCAAGCAATAGTTCTTCTATAGGAAACGCTGCGGGCCAGATCTGCAGAAGACCGTTACCGCTAAATGCCCAAGCATTCCAAGAAAGTGCGATTGATTCGGTAATCGATTGGAATAGAACGGCGAACACGGCAATGGGAAGTAACGTTCGCCGCTCTTTATAGAGGAGTTCTCTTTTACGGATATATATCAATAAAAGGATAGGGAGAGAAAAACCAAGTATATGCAACACGTACGTGAAGTCGGGACTCATAGTGATTTGGCCCTACTTGATGAAAAAATAATCGTGAGAGACGTGAACAAAATTGTCATAAGTATCAGAAATACATACTCCTCGAATGGAATACTAAAAAAGTGTATGCCGAGAGTACTTGATGGCGGGAAATACCAAATCCGTTTTCCGAAAGAAAGAGCATCCCATATGACCGATACAGAAAAAGCCCCGAAAAGTGCCACCAGATATATACGGAAATAATGTTTCAATAACGCGAAATGCACGGAAAATAAAACAAGGATCGGCAGCACTAAGAATATGAGAATCCAGAGCGTATATGCCGGCATTACGAAAATCATACACCGCGGTACGCGGTATGGTAGGGTACGCGTATGAATTTCACAGTGTTGTACGAAGACGATGATATCGTCGCCATCGATAAGCCTGCGGGCGTGATGACGCATCCTGATGGCAAGACCACCGAAGAAACGGTGAGCGATTGGTTTGCGAAAAAATACCCGGACTCCAAAGAAGTGGGGGAGACGCAGAAGCTTCAGGACGGAAGCGAGATACGCCGCCCCGGCATCGTGCATCGGCTCGACCGCGATACGTCGGGCGTACTCGTCCTCGCCAAGACTGCGGAAGCGCACGAATTCTTGAAAGAAACATTCCATACCCGCGAGGCGAAGAAGACGTATCTTGCGTTTGCGTACGGCGTTCCGAAGGAGCGCAACGGCACAATAGAGTTTTCCATCGGTCGTTCGCGCCAGGACTTCAGGCTTCGTTCCGCGCAGCCGAAAGCAAAGGGAACGCTTCGCGAGGCGATAACGCAGTACGAAGTCATCGCGGACAACGGCACGCACTCGCTTATGAAAATCTATCCGCAGACAGGGAGGACGCATCAGATACGCGTGCACCTGAAAGCCATACATCACCCAATCGTGTGCGATCCGCTCTACGCACCGAACCGTGCATGCGACCTCGACTTCGGACGGCTCGGCCTCCACGCGCTCTCGCTCGACCTTCCGTGGCAAAACGGGGAGCGACTCGTGCTTACGGCCCCAGTTCCTGAAGATTTGAAAAGAGGACTGGCCCGATTTGAGGGTGCGGACGGCATTCTTGCTACGGGATAGGCCGTATGCTACAGTTTCGCGACTATGGCAGGCATCATTACTCCGGTTAAAACCGAAGAGCGCACCAAGCTCGGCATCCGCCCGGGCGATACGGTACGCGTACACCAGAAGATTATTGAAAAGGGGAAGACCCGTACCCAGGCCTTTGAAGGTCTTGTACTCGCTACCAAGCACGGCCACGAGGCGGGAGGCACCTTTACGGTCCGCGCGACCCTCTCCGGCATCGGCGTCGAGCGCGTATTCCCACTTTTTGCTCCATTTATCGAAAAGATTGAAATCGTAAAGCGCTCGAAGGTCCGCCGCGCGAAGCTCTACTTCATCCGCGAGAAGGTTGCCCGCGAGGTACGCCGCCAGCTCCGCAATATGCGCATGATGAATGTCTCCACCGATGACTTCAAGGAAGAAGAAGCAGTTGCTGTAGAAGAGGTAGTAGACGCGGTCGCTGAGGCGGTCGAGGAGGCTACGGACGGCGCTTCCGAGGAAATGGTTTCCGTAGAAGAGGCGAAGGAGGAAGAAGCGAAGGCATAAATTTGTAATTACGGAGCCGGCCCGCTATAGTAGGCGGGCCGGCTTTGTTTTAAAGCCTATGCACCTGCCCAGGTGTTGAAATTGGTATACAAGCTACCTTGAGGTGGTAGTGCCGAAAGGCGTGGAGGTTCGAGTCCTCTCCTGGGCACACATAAAAAGAATGTCCGACGCGGGAGCGTCGGCTTTCTTTTTTGTGGCACCAGGAGAGGACTCGAAAGCGAGTGCGTAGACCGGTTCAGCAGAACCGGTAGCGCGAGCAGGGCCGAGAAATTTCTGCGAGCGACGGCGAGCAGAAATGTTCTTGGCCGAGCCTCTCCAGGACACTTTTCTCGCTATACACATCCCCAAACTCCTCCTTCTGCACTACAATAAAAAAATGAAACAGCGCCTCCTCAAAGCTCTTGAAGTTTCGCTTGAGTGGCGCATCATCGCGTTCGTCATTACGGAACTTTTCCTCTGGGCTACCACCGGCGAGCTCTGGCACGCGACGATGCTTGCGGTGGGCCTGCAGGCGGTATTGTTCATCGCGTACTTCGGCTGGTACTTCGTTCGCGAGACGCATCCGTAGGGAAGCGTCCTTTCTAAGGTTCAATTCGCGTGGTATAAGTGCGACACAGTGCTTCGTGCGCGCATGGCGGCTTTAGCTCAGCTGGTAGAGCACCTGGTTGTGGTCCAGGCGGTCGTGGGTTCGAGCCCCACAAGTCGCCCAGAAATAAAAACCGGATGAGGAGCATCCGGTTTTTCTATTTTTGCGGACGACTTGTGGGGCTCGAAGGCGAGCGCGGGCACCTTTCCAGCAGGGAAGGTCGCGCGAGCAGGGCCGAGCGGAGCTAGGAGCGACGGCGACGAAGCGAGCGCTTGGCCGTGCCCACAAGCCCCGTATTTCTGCTACACTCTCCTCGTATGAAACTCATCGAAGAATTCAAAGCGTTCGCGATGCGCGGCAACGTCATCGACCTCGCTTTCGCAGTCATTATCGGCACCGCGTTCGGCAAGATAGTCTCCTCGCTCGTCGAGGACATCATCATGCCGCCCATCGGCTTCCTTATCGGCGGCATAAACTTCTCCGACCTTGCGATATCGCTTGAGACGGGAATCGGTGCGCCGGTACTCATAAAGTACGGCGTTTTCATCCAGGCGCTGTTTGATTTCCTTATCGTTGCGTTCGTGCTCTTTATGGCGCTCCGCCTCCTGAACAAGCTTCAGAAACCGAAGGAGGCTCCGGTAGAGGCTCCGAAGAAGAGCGAAGAACTCCTCGTGCTTGAGCAGATTCGCGATTCCCTTAAAAAGTAACCAGTAGTATGCAAAACCGCCCCGCGGACGCGGGGCGGTTTTGCATTTCCAAAAGAGGTATACTGCCGTCATGAAATCACTTGTCGCAGGCATCGTGCTTATCATCCTTATCGGCATAGGAGGCTTCATCTACCGGAACGTGCAAGAGCGCACGGGAGGGCCCTCCGCGGTTGCCTGTACCGAAGAGGCACGGGTTTGTCCTGATGGCAGCTCGGTAGGGAGGAGCGGGCCTGCGTGCGAGTTTGCGCCCTGCGCCTTTCCGAACGTCGCATTCGCCGACGCTAAGATTGCGCTCGCCGTGCCTACGGGATATGTGGTCGGCGTACAGGAACCGGGAGCAGATGGAGAGCTGCCAGGCATGCTCGCGTTTTACCAAAAACCTGCGGGGGACGGCTCGTCCCATTTCATCACGCTCTATGAGTACGCGATTCCGGAAGGGAAGACCGCCGAAGACGTGATACTCGCGAATACGGTCTTCTCGCCCTCAGGTGAGAATGCGAAAGATATGAAGGAATTCAAGCCGGTACTGATCGATGGACGCACCTTTCAAGGAGTCGTTATAGAAAGATTCGAGGGACAGGTGGCGAGCTCGTACTACCTTGCGCGCGAGAAGAGCGTGCTGCGCTTCGATGTCATTGAAAGAGACGTGAAAGACTGGACCGACCCGAAGCTTGTGGTGGGGAATCTCCCGGAGCATAAAGCGCTCCTGCAAATGCTCTCGACGCTTACGCTCAACTGATATGACTTCCCAAGGAGAAGGGTGGGACTTGAACGATACGAAGGATTACGTGCCGGCGCATGCACCGGGTGCGGAAACGTATAACGGACGGGAGATAGTTTTCGAATCGTTCGGGGATGAGGCGGAGGTAGACGCGTTAAGAAACGAACTTCTCCTTCCAATGTCTTCGGAAAAAATCCGCGGATACTTGGGTGACATGCTCGAATACCTTTCGTGGCCGGTGAGCAAAGATGGGTTCGACTTCGACGAGTCAGGTAAGGAAATCGATCCTTCGGAGGCTCATGAGCTGCGACGCGCATGGGAGCGCACGCTTGCGGGCGCAGACAAGCTTATCCTTGATAAGACCGCATTTAGCTGGAATCAGATTGGCGGAATATTGAACATGTTCGCCTTCATTCAGCAGTTTACGGAAATGCCGGTAATGGCGGAACAGTTTAAAGGGAAGGACGGGACCGTACCTGCGGAAGTGATACGCGAGGTAGGAGATACTGCAACGTCGCTTCTTGCCGAATTGAACACGAGCTATAAGACGCTCGGCTTCGCGAAGCGCCTCGCGGTGGTGAAAGAATTCAGGGCGTTCGTGAAAGTCGCGGTCAGGAAACTTCTGGACGCCTATACGACTACTCAAGCCCGAGAAGCATAACCATCGCCGCAAGGCCGATGACGATTACGACAAACTGTAGTACGGAGCGCCCGCCACCCTTCGTTTTCTGCAGTTCCGGCACGAGGTCGGCAAGCGCGATGTAGATGAAGTTGCCTGCGGCAAACGCGGCAATGAGAGGCGCAAGCGACTCACCGAGCGATGAGAGCCAGAAGGCGAGCCCGAGGCCGAGGAATGCGGTGAGCGCGGAAGCGAAGTTCAGGAGAAGCGCTTTTGTGCGCGAAAAGCCTGCGTGTATGAGAAGGCCGAAGTCGCCGATTTCCTGGGGAATTTCATGGAGCGCGATCGCGATGGCGGTTGCGATACCCACTTCAGGAGACACGAGGAAGGCGGCGCCAATGGCAAGGCCGTCGACGAGGTTGTGGACGCCGTCGGAGACGAGCACGAGGTGGCCGACCGGATGTATGCGCGCATGCTCTGCAGAGAACTCGTCTTCGCCGTGACTATGGTGCCAGTGCAGGAACTTTTCGAGTACGAAGAACGTGAGAATGCCCGCAAGCACAAGGAGCGACACGGTGAGCGGATCGCTCGCCTCCTCAAACGCTTCCGGAAGGAGGTGGATGAAGGCGTCTCCAAGGAGGGCGCCGGCGGCAAGCGAGATAAGGAGGAAGAGCGCACGCTTCAGGAAGTCCTGCTTTAGGGAGAGGGTCGTAATGCCGATAAGGGAAACGAGGCTTACGGCACCGACCGCAAGCGCGCCTTGTATGAGCGGAGTCATACGGGGAAGAATAGCATTTAGGTCATAAAAGGCCGATAACCTCGTCGTGATATAGTGAACCCCGCATTACCACATAAATATTAAGTATGAACGAATCTTTCGGAGAAGTGTTTCTTAAGGCGACGAAAACCATGCGCTTTGCGGCAGCATGCGCGCTTAGCGTCCTCGCCCTTTTCTTGCTCGCGCTTACGATTAACGCTTTTGGCAATCTCGGCCGGTCCGAGAATCCGTACATGAACACCATTACGGTGGAGGGTACGGGCAAGGCGGCGATGATTCCGAATATCGCGACCATCGATTTCTCCGTTACGGAAAAAGCGGCAACGGTCGCAGAAGCGCAGACGAAGGCTACTGAAAAGACGAATGCCGCGCTTGCGGCGGTCGACGGTCTTGGCGTCGACAAGAAAGACGTGAAGACCATTGCCTACAACGTCTCTCCGGAATACGAGTACCCGCAGCCCTGCTACAACGGCATGTGCGCAGGCGTGCAGAATCCGAAGATTACCGGTTACCAGGTATCCCAGACGGTGGAAGTGAAGGTTCGCGATACCGCAAAGGCGGGCGATGTGCTCCAGGCGCTCGGCACACTGAACGTTCAGAACATTTCCGGTCCGAACTTCACCGTGGATGAGGACGACGCTATCCGCAACGATGCGCGCAAGGAGGCAATCGACAACGCGAAGGCGAAGGCGAAGGCGCTCGCGGCCCAGCTCGGGGTCGGTCTTGGGAAAGTCGTTTCCTTCTCGGAAAACACGGGCGGCTACCCGATGTACGACATGTACGCGAAGGGAGGCATGGCCATGGAGGCAGCTACTGCTCCGGCTCCTTCACTCCCGACGGGAGAGCATGAGACGAGCGTGACCGTGATGATTACCTACGAAATTCGCTAATCGTACTTCCTAAAATCCCCACCTGCTTCGTTACGGGTCCCAGCAATTTCTTCCGTCGTACCCTTGTACGCCTGCAGAAATTGCTTTCCCGTGCCTCGCATCTGGATGATTTTAGAAAATACTCTCAAAATATGGCCCACTTGGGCCATATTTTGTTTTGTTTGACGAAACGCCTCTTTCTGGTATGCTTGTCCCTGTAAGCGCCCGAAGGGGCGTTTTAAAATACTCCTCTTATGAAATCCCTCATCTCGTATTTGAAGAACGTTCGCGGAGAATTCCAGCACATCGTCTGGCCGAAGCCCCGTGTCGCACTCGCGCACACGCTCTTGATCATACTTATTTCCGCAGTCATCGCCGTATTCATTGGTCTTCTCGACTACGCGCTTACGAGCATTGTCGGATTCCTTATCGCACAATAATTATGGACACTCGTACTGCACCCCAGTTCAACGAAGAAGCCGCAAACAGCGAACCGCGCTGGTACACCATCCATACCTATGCCGGGTATGAAAACGCCGTAGAGCGCAACTTGAAGCAGCGCATTGAGTCTCTTGGCATGGACAAGAAGATTTTCGAAGTCGTCGTACCGACTGAGAAGAAGGTCCGCGTGAAGGGAGGGAAGCGCGTCGTCGAGGAAGAGAAGATTTACCCGGGCTACATCCTCGTGAAGATGATTGTGGATGAAGATTCTTGGTTCGTCGTCCGCAACACGCCGCGCGTCACCGGCTTTGTGGGTTCCGGTACCACGCCGGTCCCAATGGAAGAGAGCGAAGTCTCGACGCTTATGAAGCGCATGGGCGCTGAGGCACCGAAGCACCGCATCGACCTCACCAAGGACGACGCCGTCATCATCAATGATGGCCCGTTCAAGGACCTTGAGGGTAAGGTGGGTGAAATCGATGAGGACCGCGGAAAGGTCAAAGTCCTCGTCGCCATGTTCGGCCGCGAAACCCCGGTAGAGCTTGATTTCTTGCAGATTCGTAAAATCTAACGTAGATTCTTAATCACACTCATATGGCTAAAGTAGTAAAACTCATCAAGCTCCAGATTCCCGCAGGAAAGGCGACTCCTGCGCCTCCGGTCGGTACCGTACTCGGTCCCGCAGGCGTTAACATCGGCGACTTCGTAAACAAGTTCAACGAGGCGACCCGCGACAAGATGGGCGACATCATCCCAGTCGACCTCTCCGTCTACGAAGACCGTACGTTTACCTTTGTCCTCAAAACCCCTCCGGCATCCCGCCTTATCCTGAAGAAGCTCGGTCTCGAGAAGGCTTCCCAGAAGCCGGGCTCGAAGTCAGCGGGCACCATTACGAAGGCTCAGGTGCGGGAAATCGCAGAACAGAAGATGCCTGACCTTTCCGCAGGCTCTCCTGAAGCGGCAGACCGCATCATCGAAGGCACTGCTCGCTCGATGGGCATTCAAGTTAAGGGGAACTAAAAACTCGGAACGAGTTTTTAGTGGACACTTATGCATGATTTTTGCGTGAGCTCTCTTCGCAAAAATCAGGCCAAATAACATTCTCTCAAAGAGTAAAAACAAAACCCCGCGAAAGCGGGGTTTTGTTTTACGGTCGCTCAAGCGTTACGTACTCGAAGGGTGGAGTATGTTCCGGATGCGATTCGTGCTCTACGACTTTCGTAAACTCCGGATACTCGGGGAAGTGGACGTCGCCTTCGCTCTCGTCATCCACGAGCGTGAGGCAGAGACGGTCGGTATGGGGAAGTGCGTCTTTGAATATCCCGCTTCCGCCGATGATGAATATCTCATCGTTTCCCGGCGCTTCCTTCGCTTTGGCAATTGCGTCCTCAACCGAAGTCACAACAATCGCGCCTGGCGCGTCGTAGTCTGCGTTCCTGCTCACGACGATATTCGTGCGTTTCGGGAGCGGGCGGCGCTCGGCAGGCAGCGACTCCCAGGTCTTCCGTCCCATGATGATGGGATGCTCGCGCGTCATATTCCGGAAGCGTTCAAGATCGGCAGGGATGTCCCATACCAAATCATTGTCCTTGCCGAGGACGCGAGTCGTTTTGCCGATGGCGGCGATAGCGGAAATGCGATGCATATTATCGAAGAAGATAGATGCCAGCGAGTATAAGGACAATTCCTAAAATCCGCACCAGGCTTACGGCGCCTCCAAGAAATACCGCCGAATACACGAATGAAGTTATGACTCCGAGCGCTATGGCTGCCGGTACGGCGAATTTCGTCCACCCGAAACCTGAAAAAACGGCCATCGAAAAGAATATATTTCCTACGATAAGAATCAGGATGGGGACTGGCCTCACTGCAGAAAGCGCCGCCTGCAAAAGAGTGGCGCTACCTCCTCCCGTAATTTGCGCGAAAAAAGAGATGCACGTATACGCGAGTACGCTGAAAATCGCGAATAGTCCGGCGCTTGCAATCATAGGGCCATACTAGCAGATGGGGTAATCACGGTAAGTCCTTGGGGTCGTACGACACAGACTGCGTCCATCTCTTGGTCCCATGATTCGCGGACGAGCGGGGTAGTGGAAAACTGCCGTTCATAGCAGAAGCCTATACGTAGCCAGGTACGCGGCACGAGCGCGAGGAACCGGTCGTACCAGCCGCCGCCTTGGCCGTGGCGGGTACCGGAAGCATCAAAGGAGCGCCCCGGGATAAGTATGGCGGCCTTCCGGTCCCCAATAGCCGCTATCGCTTTTCGCGCTTCTTCCGCGGGATCAAGAGAAGCGCGCGGAGCGATTTCAAACGCAACGCTTGTTTCGGGTATATGCACGTAGTCGCGGAAGGGGACTTCCGTCCGGAGCGGCACGTACGTAATAAAGGCGCCATACGGCGCCAGTAGTTCTTCTATTTTGCTTTCTTGTGCCACGGCTGTTTTTTCTTTGTGTCACGGTCCGTGTAGAGGCGGGGAAGCATGCTTTCTGGCTTCCAGTGTTTCGCAAGCGCCTTTACGTCGGTCGAGGATGCGTACTTTCCGCTTGCGGCGTAGTCCTTGCCCTCGATAGGGCCGGTCTCGAAGAAGATTATCTGCGCGATGCGGCGGCCGACGACAAGCGGGATAATGTAGTTCTTGGAATTGTTCGTGATTTCCATCGTCCAGCGGTTGATGTAGCCCACGTCGCCCCAGCCGGCGCATTTGCAGACCTCGATGAAGTTTCGGCCGAGCGAGCTGCGCGCTTTCATCATAGTCGTGATGTGGTCTTTGCCGCCGATGAACTCGTTCGTGTGCGCGAGTATGGTTTCGCCGGGGCGAAGCACGACGACTTTATCGTCAGGGCGTATGCCGCCGGTCCAATCAAAGTTGTATTTCTTAAAGGCCTCTTTTGCGGATACGGCGCGCTCCACCTTGTCCGCACCCCAGACGTGCTCCATATGCTCCTGGTTCCAGATGTTATAGAGGGAGTGGTTGTATTTGGGCGGTTGTTCGCGGAAGAAATATTCGCCGAGCGTCACGTCGTAGCTACTGGTGGCGAGCTGGGAGCGGTCGAACGGGAAAATGACAATGTCGCCCTTCTTCATTTCTTCGAGGATGCGTTTGTCGGAAAGTGCCATAGGAATGTAGCTGTTAGCTTATAGCGAACGGACCATAGGGGCAAATCCTAGATCGGAGATAAAAATTCTCATATACAAGGCACGGGAAAGAAATTTCTGTAGGCGTACAAGTGTACGGTGGAGGAAATTTCTGGGACCCGTAACGAAGTAGATGAGATTTTTAGCCCGAGCTAGACGGCCATTGGGGCCTTAATGGTCGGGTGCGACTCGTAGCCTACAAGCTCGATATCCTCCATCTTGAAGCTAAAGATATCCTTCACCTCCGGATTTAGTTTCAGGGTCGGGAAAGGGTAAGGCTCGCGCGCGAGCTGTTCTTTCACGGCGTCGAAATGATTGTTATAGATGTGCGTGTCGCCAAGCGAATGCACAAACTCGTGCGCGGTAAGTCCGGTCACCTGCGCGACCATATGGAGGAGTAGGGAATAGGAAGCGATGTTGAAGGGAACGCCGAGGAACATATCGCAGCTCCTTTGATGCATGAAGAGCGAGAGCTTGCCGTCCGCGACAAAGAACTGGAAGAACATGTGGCAGGGCGGGAGTGCCATCTGGTCGAGCTCGCCCGGATTCCACGCGTTCACGATGATACGTCTGCTCGTAGGCTCTTCCTTGATAAGGCGAATCGCTTCCGCGATTTGGTCGACGGTGGTGCCGTCCGGTTTCTGCCATGCGCGCCACTGCACGCCGTATACGCGTCCGAGGTCGCCGTCGAACTTCGCTTTTGGCTTCCAGTACGGCGCTTCTGCGTTTGCGCTCCAAATGGTCTTGTCGCTCCCGTTCAATTCCTTCAATCGATTCTCGTCTCCGCTTCCTTCAAGGAACCAGAGAAGCTCGCTTCGCACCGCCTTCCACGCAAGCTTCTTCGTGGTGAGCGCCGGGAATCCCTTGCTCATATCGAACCGCATTGTCTGTCCGAAGAGTGCGCGCGTCCCGGTTCCGGTCCGGTCCGCCCGGTCGACGCCTTCATCCATCACTTTCTGAAGCAGGTCGAGATAGGTTTTTTCCATAGGTTTCCCGTATACTACCACCCATGAATACCGGCGCATTTGTGGTTATCGATGGCATCGACGGTTCGGGGAAAGCGACGCAGTCCCGCCTCCTTTCGGAGCGTCTTGGTAAGGAAGGGAAGCAGGTAGAGAAGATAGATTTCCCGCGCTACGGCACCCCTTTGTTCGGCGAGCTCCTTGGCGAGTGCCTTGCCGGGAAGCATGGGGACTTCCTCCATCTCGACCCGAAAATCGCCTCCACGCTCTACGCGCTCGACCGCTATGAAGCATCCGCACAAATCCGTGCATGGCTAAGTGAAGGGAAAGTCGTAATTGCCGACCGCTTCGCAAGCTCGAACCAGATACACCAGGGCGGAAAAATCATCGACCAGGCAAAACGCGACGCGTTCCTTTCCTGGATAGACAAGATGGAGCACGAGGTGCTGAATGTCCCACGCCCAAGCGCAGTCGTATATCTGCGCGTACCGGTCGAGAATTCGCTCGAGCTTCTCTCGAAAGAGCGCGAAGCGAAGAACCAGGCACTAAATGGGGAGGCGCAAGACGTAGTCGAAAAAGACCGCATGTACCTCGAGCGCTCGTTCGAGTCTGCCGAGCGTCTCTCGCAGGGACCCAACTGGAAGACCATACAGTGCACTGAGGACGGAGCGCTTCGGACACCGGACGCCATCCATGAGGATGTGTATAAGGCGGTTTCAGCGCTGCTTGTATAATCGAATTATGTACGACTACATCGAAGCGCAGGACAAGGAAGTGTTCGACGCGATAGAAGGGGAGGAACAGCGCGAGCGCACTGGCATTGAGCTCATACCGAGCGAAAACTACGTATCGCTTGCGGTTCGCGAAGCGCTCTCTTCAGTGCTTACGAACAAGTACGCGGAAGGCTATCCGGGCAAGCGCTACTACGGCGGACAAACCTACACCGACATCGTCGAGGACCTGGCGCGCGAACGCGCGAAGAAACTCTTCGGCGCTAAGTACGCGAACGTACAGCCGCACGCGGGCGCTCCGGCGAACGTTGGTATGTACTTCGCGCTCCTTGAGCCGGGCGACACCATCATGGGTATGGATCTTTCGCACGGCGGCCACCTCACGCACGGCCACCCGGTGACCTATCTCACCAAGATTTTCAATTTCATCCGGTACAAGATGAAGAACGTCGATACCGGAGAAATCGACTACGACGAAATGCTCGCGGTCGCCAAGGAGCACAAGCCGAAGATTCTCCTTGCCGGCTACTCCGCGTATCCGCGCGAACTCGACTACCAGAAGTTCGTCGACATTGCACGTGAAGTAGGCGCCATTCCGGTGATGGACGTCGCGCATATCGCAGGCCTTATCGCAGGGAAGGCCGTGAAGAATCCGTTTGACTACGGGTTCGACATCATGACGACCACTACCCACAAGACGCTCCGGGGCCCTCGCGGTGGCATGATTCTGACGCGTGAGAACGAAGAGCTCGCGAAGAAGATAGACAAGTCCATTTTCCCAGGCCTCCAGGGCGGACCGTTGATGAACACGATTGCGGCGAAGGCGGTCTGCTTCAAGGAAGCGCTCGACCCGTCTTTTGAAACGTATGCGAAGAACGTGATTACGAATGCGAAAGCCATGGCGGACGTATTCCTTGCTGACGGCGCTCGCCTCATCACGGGCGGAACGAGTAATCACCTCGTACTTGCGGACGTATGGACGTCCTACCAGATTTCAGGTGGCGACGCCGAGAAGCTTCTCGACGAAGCAGGTATCACGCTGAATAAGAACTCAATTGCGGATGATACGCGTAAGCCGATGGACCCGTCCGGCATCCGCTTCGGCACTCCGGCTATCACCACGCGCGGTTTCAATGAGAAAGACTGTACACGCGTAGCTGAATTGATGATTGAGGTATTGAAAAAGCGCGACGAGGTAACGGTAGGAAAGGCGAAGAAGGAGATTGCGGACTTGTCAGGACGCCACCCGGTACCCGAGTCCTTTATCTAAGCCGATTTGCTAGTATAGGGGCAATGGAAGAGTCGATACGAAAAGCGACCGAAAAAGCGCTCCTTGCGCTTGGCGGAAGCGATATTCGGTTTGCGGTCGAGTGGCCTGCGGACCTCTCGCATGGCGATTTTGCCGTAAATGCCGCCATGGCAGGAGCCAAGGCGCTCGGGAAGAATCCGAAGGCGCTCGCCGAGGAGCTCGCGCCGCTGATACAAAAGGAACTCGGAGCGGACGTTGAATCAGTGACGGTCGCGGGCCCGGGTTTCATAAACATAAAACTCTCAGCTGAAGCGATTCGTGCGCAGGTGGCGCGTGCCGTAGACGAAGGCGAGAAATGGGGAAGGGGAACGGAACAGGACGGGAGGCGCATCATCGTCGAGTACTCCTGCCCGAACCCGTTCAAGGAGATGCATATCGGGCACCTGATGAGTACCGTCATCGGCGAGGCGGTCTCGCGCGTTATTGAAAACTCGGGAGCGACGATTGCACGCGATTCCTACGGAGGTGATGTGGGCCCGCACGTGGCGAAAGCGCTCTGGGCACTCCGGCGTGACGGGGTGACGGATGTCGCGGACGCATCCGAAGTAGATAAGGCGTACGCGCACGGAAGCAAGGCGTATGAGGCGAGCGAGGAAGCGAAGGCGGAGATAGATGCGTTGAATGTCGAAGTATATAAAGGCGAAGACCCAGAACTGATGAATCTCTGGCGCAAGTCGCGCGAAGTGTGCCTTGAGGCGTTTCGTGAACTCTATGCGGTGCTTGGAACAAAGTTCGATTATTTCTTTTTTGAAAGCGACACTGCAGCCATCGGAACCGAAAAAGTGAAGGAAGCGCTTTCGCGCGGCGTGTTTGCGGAGAGCGATGGAGCCGTCATTTACGAAGGGGAAAAGAAAGGACTCCACACGCTCGTGTTCCTCACTGGAAGGGGCACGCCTACCTATGAAGCAAAGGAAATCGGCCTCGCGTTTTACAAGGAGGAGCGCTGGCCGTCCGATGTCTCCTACATCCTCACGGCTGCGGAGCAAATCGGCCACTTTATGGTGGTAAAGGCAGCGCTTGAAGACATCGCACCGGCGCTCGGAAGGAAGACGCACCACATACCGCATGGGTTTATGCGTCTCACCACCGGCAAGATGTCGTCGCGCGAAGGGAACACGGTCACCGCGCGCGGACTCCTCGCCGAAGTGATTGAAAAGGCGCGCGAGAAAAACGAAGACCCGATTGTCGCCGAGCAGGTGGCTGTCGCCGCTATCAAGTACATGATTTTGCGCCAGGCGGCAGGCGGCGACATCATCTTCGATCCCGAGCAATCGCTCTCGCTTGAAGGGGAGTCAGGTCCCTATCTTCAGTACGCGCTCGTACGCGCCCGGAAAATTCTTTCGTACGGGGAGAGTACGGGAGGAGAAGAAGTACCTGCCGAACCGTATGCGATTGAGCATCTCATCATCCGATTCCCTGAGGTCGCTGCACGTGCCGCGCGCGAGCATGCTCCTCACTATGTCGCACAGTACCTGACAACGCTCGCCGCTGCGTGGAATTCCTTCTATGCATCCGAACAGGTGCTCGGCAGCCCCGAAGAGGCGTACAAGCAGCGGATGGCGAAAGCGTTTGCGACGACCATGGAAAACGGGCTTCGTATATTGGGCATCCCTACGCCGAAAAAGATGTAAATGCTAGGATGGGGCGATATGGCCGAGAAGGACACTAAGTCGGATGCCGCAAAGCGCGAAGAGCGCATACTGGCCTGGTGGAAGGAGAATCAGATTTTTGAGCGCTCCGTCGAGAAGCCGTCGCCTGCCGGTGAGTTCGTCTTCTACGAAGGACCGCCCACCGCAAACGGTCGTCCCGGCATACACCACCTCGAATCCCGCTCCTTTAAGGACGCCATCCCGCGCTACAAGACTATGCGCGGCTACAGGGTGCCGCGCAGAGCCGGCTGGGACACGCATGGCCTTCCGGTTGAGCTTGAGGTGGAGAAGGAGCTTGGTTTCTCGGGTAAGCCTGACATAGAGAAGTACGGAGTCGCCGCGTTCAATAAAAAGTGCCGCGAGAGCGTTTTGAAATACATCGATGAGTGGAGCCGATTCACCGAGCGCATAGGGTACTGGACGGACCAGGACAAGGCGTACTTCACGTTCAACGCTCCCTATATGGAGTCGCTCTTCTCCATCCTGAAGAAGGTGCACGAGGACGGCCGCAGGTATAAGGATGACAAAGTCCTGCCGTGGTGCACGCGCTGCGGTACCGCGCTTTCAAGCCACGAGCTTGCGCAGGGCTATGCGGAAGTGAAGGACCTGTCGGTCACGGCGAAGTTCGAATTGGTGGAGGAGCCTGGCACCTACCTCCTTGCGTGGACGACGACGCCGTGGACTCTGCCGGGTAACGTCGCGCTTGCGGTAGGGAAGGATATTTCCTACACGTACGTGCAGGCGTT
>CAZHSZ010000013.1:0-19821 GCA_964535425.1 uncultured Candidatus Saccharibacteria bacterium
GTTACGCATCTCCTCGCGAAGCGGGAGGAAGATAGCCTCGTTTGCGGCTTTCAGTACCTCGTCCACCTGCTCATCAGCAACACCGGCAGTTTTAAGCTCTGCGGGAAGGTTTGTGGGTTCTATTACGCCAAGCAAGGTGAGCAGTATGCGGTTTGCAAGTTCTTGCGCCACATCTACGTGCAGCTTCATTCGGGATTGCATTCGTAATGCAAACGCATCCACCCCATCTTCGTCAATGAAATTGCGGATAGCTTCTGGTGCAGCTTCGTAGACTCGTACAAGCGATTCTTCTATTTTTTGATCGTCATCCATAGATTATGGTTCGGGAATACCGAACTTCTTACGCAGTCCGCGCGAAAGTGCGGCGTGGATATTTTTCGGTTTAAACGATGTCTCGCCGACTTTCTTTGCCGCAAAGGTATAGATAGCCGGGCGGTCAAACACGGTAACAGGGCCGATGCCAAGTTCAGCCGCATGTTGCGTGCTCTTACGATACTCACTCTCTCTGCGGCTTATCTGCTTGCGCAGATCAATAATGCTGTCAGTGAGTGATTGTATCTCTGGTTCAAGGTGATGCTGTTCTTCCTGGGCATCCTGGTATTGCTTATTGTATTTATACCCCTCGTCGCTGAGGCGCTGTATTTCTCCCGGAGTAATACCTGGTTTCTCAAGGGCGCGTGCAATACGGTCAAGTTCCCTGTCAGCTTCCTTGAGGCTCTGTGCCGCCTCATTCCACCTACTGACCTCATGGTCAAGCTTCTCCTTACTATCGTTCTCGTCTTGGCGTCTACCTTCAGTGGTATTGCTCATCTGAGCCTTAAGCGCAGCTCGCTCATTAATACCTTCCTGAAGTGCACCGCTTGCAGCATAGCGAGCCGTACGCGTACCAGGTGCTGCCAGAGCCGCCGCAACCTGCAGCTGCTCTTGTGAAAGACCGTCCGCACCAAGCTTACGGTTCATTTTATCGAGCACCGCCTCCCGCTTGGCTCCCAGGATACTAAATTTAGCCTTATCAGCCTCATCAAGCGATTTCTTGAAATCCTCGTTTCTCTTTATGGTCGCTTCACGCTCGCCCCGTGCGCCACCCTGTGCGCCGGCGCTTGCTTGGCCAAGGCCGCTGTTCTTTCCGCGGACATCAAAGCTCGTAGAAGCGACACTGTCCGCAACACCCGCGGCGCGCCGCTGGATATAGGCACCAACGAGCGGTATGTTCTTCACTGCGCTCAATCTTCCTTCACGCAAGGAGCGCGAGGCTATATTTGCAGTCCCGCCTATCGTGCGGCGGCCTATCCACCCCGCCGTTCCAAGCGGCGCACCCCCTACCCTCCCTATCACATCCAGCGCGCCCTTCATTACCGCATCCGAGCCGTAGATGCCGAACTGCTGTGCCATCGCAAGCGATGCCACCATAAAGCCCATAGTGAGCGTGAAGAAGATAATGGTGCCGGTGGTATTCCCCACGTCTCCGAGCGAAAGTGCCGCGGTAAGCCCTCCTTCCCCGACTAGCTGATCAAGCCCATCGGTCATCTTCAGGGAGGCAAGGAGCAGGAGTATGAATACGGGAGCGAAGAGCGCCTGGTCTATAAGCTTCTTCCACCATTTCCTTGCCATGCCTTCGAGAAACGGAATGGCGAGCCCGGCGAACCCGAGCGGAGAGGTGACCATAAGAAATGCAAGCGTGATGCCGCGAGATATGAGCATCGATGCCGCTCCAAAAAAGACTGTCGCAGCAACTGTGGTCACAAGGGCGAGCATTACGTATTTCAATATGTTCTCAATCGGGTGTGTGAGCTGAGCCGCAATACCATCGAAGGTGTCCAAAAATATGTTGTTTGGGTCGTATACGGAGGAAAGCTCTATACGATCGAGCACGACCGCGGCGAGACCGGTGTTTATGACACAGCCGAGCCAATTCGCGTTACTACACTGCTGCGCTTCCCCATACGTTTGTTTGTAAAGAGTGGCAGAGACGACGTTTGTCGCGTCGATAATGGCCTCAGTCGCGAAGAGACTGAAGTTTAGGAGTACCGCGTAGATAACGAGCTTTGGGAGCGCTTGCTTCCACGGATACTTATGCAAGTCGAGTATGGTCGCGATGCCCATAAAAACGAAGCCGAACAAGAGGCCGATGTTCGCAAAGTCGCGCAGTATTCCCCACGCGAGCGTCATACCCGGCGAATTGCCGAAGTACTTCGAGAACTCGAATACCACCACAAGCACCGCCCAGTTGAAAATGACGCCCGCAAGGCCGAGGAGAAGGCTGGTTATCTTGAAGATAACCCACATCACCACTGTAATAGGCGAAAGCGTAGCGCCGAATATCGCAGTCCTTACCGTACTCGCCCCCTGTGCTATCCAATCTAGTGGGTTAAGGGATACTCCTTCTGCGTGCACAGTGGTAGGAAGAAGTGCGACTAAACATACGAAAAAAAATGCGAAAACACCCGCGACAGAGCGCTTCTTTTTGGAAAAAAAGTTTGCGAGAAAAGGAAGCAGGTGCTTCATAGGTTAATTGCACCCGCTTGAAATAATCGCATTCATGCGCGTGGTCAAGCTGTTGCCTAGCGTCTCTATATTTCCCGAAGAGAGTATCTGGTTGTACTGGTTTGTGAGTTGTACGGAAATTGCGGCATAGTTCTGGCTCGTCGGCGTAAGGCCGTCAAGGCGGCTCAGAATATCGGTAAGGGACGCGATATTAGTCGTCGCTTTCGCGATATTAGTCGTCGCTTTGGTAAGTGCGGCGCGTGCCTCTCCTGCCATTGTCTGGTTTGAACTGTCCGAAACGCACGCAGCTACCGCCTGTTCAGCAATCGGTTTAAAGGTTTCCCACGAGCCTTTTTTTGCAGTTGTTTCGGAAAGCTCGGTGCGCACTCTCTCCTCAAACCCATTCACCAGCTGTGAAGTCGGGCTTGCGGTCTGCAGCCGATTCACCGCATTTGTAATTGCTGAACGGTCACCTCCTGAGCTTGGCTGGGAACTGCCGAGAAGGCCTGTTGCGCCAAGTACCTGCGAAACGAGCTGGCTTGCAAGTGCGCCAAGAACTTGGTCAATGGACTGAGCAAGCTCAAGCTGGCGGATATCAGTACCGAACTGGGTTTCTAGACGATTCTCTATCACGGTTCCCGGAGTGCTGATGGTACAGTCTGCCGTAGTATCTGCATCAGAGAGCTCAGTGGCTCCGGCTGCGGCATCTTGGCCTTCGGCCTGCGGAGTATTCGGACAGTTTCTCCATGAGAGAAAACCTCTTCCCCACCCAAGCTCGGTAAGGCGTTGCTGTAGCTGTGTATCGACACGTCGTACCAGTTCTTCTCGTGCAGTTTGTTCAACGCAGAACGGATCGTTTCCGCATCGCGTCGTGACTGCGAACCATGCATTGAAGCCGCCCTGGTTGAATTGTCCCTGTCGGAACGCTTCTTCGTTCTGCGCGTAGTTTCCAAGCGTGTAACGCAACTGCTCCCCTATCGCCTCGCGACTCGTATAGAGGAGATATCCTCGCGCGATCGTCCCGACGACCCCGTCAAGGTACGGCGAATTTATCTGGACTTGGTCGATAAGTTCGTTTATAAAACCTGCCGCTACCGCATCCCCCAACTGGCGCATATTGTTCTTCAGATTCGTCGCAAATGCCGGCGAACCATCGAACCCGGAGTTTATCCAGGTGACAAGACTTTGGGTCATTGCGGCTATGGCGGCTCGCGCCGCAGCCCACGCCAAGGGCTTCAATACGAATTGAAGCAGCTGATCCTGAATGTCATGCTCTGAGGAAATAACGCTCGATCCCGAGGTGATGGCATTTTCAACCAGGTTCAAGAATGTCCCGCCCGTGTTGCCCGGGTCCGTGACTACGAGCTGCGCGTAAGATTTTTGCGGGATGGCAAAAACCGTTGTTGCCAGAATGGTAACTATCAGGAATAGTGCGCAGATCCGATTAAGGGAAAAGAGTCTCATGGCGTGGTAGTTCCGGAGCTCGAAACGGTCGAAGCCCTCTCAATCAGTTTTAAGAAAACTTGCGCCCCCTCAGTGTTTTCCGAAGTAACGTTCCCGCTCTGGAAAACAGAATGTATTTTCGCGAGTGTCTGGGTAAGAACCATGCTTTCTGAGCGATAATGCTGTATGCCGAGCAGTGTCTTGACCGGGTCTTCGTTGAATGTGGACATCTCTTCAACTGCGGTACCCAGACGAGCAAGGCTGTTTATAAGCTGTAAATGAAGGTCGGCGAGCTCGGAAGGAGAAGGGGTTTTTCTCAGTTTTTCGACATTTTCTTTGTAAAAACTCGCAATAAGCTTCATCTTTTTAAGCGCTTCGGCATCATTATTTACCACCGCGTCATATATGTACGAAAGCTCATCCTTCTTAATCTGAGCATTCCTTGATTCAAGAATAGCGGAAAACGCCAATGCATATTGCGCGAGCGCTGACGAGCCGGTTCCAGAGATAGTTATGTTTTGAAGGCTGTATGTGTTCCCTAACGGATTGGATAAATCCAGGCTTGCAATCGCGTCGGTTAAAAATGCCTGAAGCTCCGCTTCGGTCGGTGCTGCGCCCGGATGGGCGCTCAGCAGGAATTTAGTGAAAAATTCCCGGGCAAAACGTTCAGTCAAGGATCCGGATTTCGGTGCCGTTCCAGGGATGTTGCCTGAAGCGCTCGATTCCTCGGTAGTAGTGGCTGATTGGAACTTTGGGCTAACCAAACCCGCTTCTACCGCTTCCGAGTCCGTCTTTGCTGCTGCTACCGAATGCGCGTTGGCAGGATCGGTGCCATAGAGAGCCTCTTTCCAGTCAGGAAGCCCGTCCGAGTCGGTATCTTTTGCGGCATACGCCTTCAAAAGCTCCTCGGTTGAGGTTGCGTTTGCAATACTGGTGCGAAGCGGAGAGGAGAAATAGTATCCGGCCGCAATGAAGACGAGCGAGACAAGAAGTGCTATGGAGATGCGCAGCGTTTTTGGCGAAAGAGTCATGGATTTCAAGCAAATAGTACCACGCGAATCGCACCGCTATGCGCGCTCTGTGTATTATCCGGACAGTTCTTGCGCAAGTTTTTGCCAGTCGGAAAGCGAGAGGTCTTCGGAGCGCGCTTTTTCGGGTAACGATGCGGAAACAAAGGCGCTTCGTATGCGTTCAGGCGCTGCCACTTCCTCGAGGTTGCGCAGGAGAAGCTTCCGCTTATGCGCAAAGCCCGCATGGAGTATGGAGAAAAACCGCTCCTCGGCCTTTTTTGAGGGAAATGCGTCGGCGTGTATATCAAATATGGAAAGTACTGCCGAATCTACGTTTGGCGCGGGCATAAATGCGCCGCGCGGCACGGTGAACTGGTACTTTGGCACCCCATACGCTTTTACCGAAAGCGAGAGCAGGCTCTCTTTCTTGGAGCGGGCGACGCGTTCCGCTACCTCTTTTTGTACTAAAAGGGTCATAGAGGTTGGCTTATGCGTAGCAGAGAGAAAGGTGCGGATGATTTCACCCGTGATGTAGTACGGGATATTTGCGACGAGTGCATACGGGCCTTTAAGGGAGCTTGGGTCAAAGGAGCGGATGTCGGCTTCTATGAGTTCCAATCGTCCTTCGCGCACCTCGTCCGCGAAGGTTTCTGAGAGGACGGGTATAAGCTCATGGTCCGCTTCAACGGCGACAACCTTTTTTGCGCGCGCCAAAAGCGCGCGCGTAAGCTTCCCCGTCCCTGGGCCTATCTCAAGTACGGTCGCGTCCTTTGTGAGCATTGCCGCGTCCGCGATGCGCTCCGCGATGCGTGCATGCATCAGGAAATTCTGTCCCAATGATTTTTTCGGCCTCACTCCGTTAGATACTTCGAGCGAATTGCCACTCGTAGACCTACGGCTCTGAACTTTTGTGGGATGTTTTTTCATACGTATCTAACGGGGCTCATAGCTCGATGATATCCTCGTGCGGCCTATCCGCATATGCGTACTCGACGAGCGAGCCATGGATATCGTTTAGGAACGATGAAGGGTCCTGCAGGTAGTCGGTGCCGTAGATGCGGCGCACGCGCGCAAGCGTGAGATAGAGCGCGTTTTTTGCGCGCGTCACCGCTACGTAGAAGAGCCGGCGCTCTTCTTCCTGGTCGCGCTCCTCCTCAGGATTCATGCCTTGGTGCGGGAAGAGCCCCTCTTCCATGCCGGTTACGAAGACTACATCGAACTCAAGTCCTTTCGCGGCATGCACGGTCATCAGCGTGACGCCTTTCTTGGTTTTCCGGTCGTCGCTCTTCGGGCGGTCCATTTCGTCTTGGTCACCAACGAGCGCGACGTCTGCGAGGAATGCCGCGATACCTTCTTCTCCGGGTGTTTCATCATGCCGGCTCGCAATCGTCGCGAGCTCCTGCGCGTTCAGAAGACGCTCCAAGTCGTCTTCCCCACCCTTCTCGTACGCGGCCTTCATTCCGCTTTGCTCAATGATGAGACGAATGAGTTCTGAGGGTGGAAGCGTCTTTGCCGCTTCGTGCAATTGCGCCACCGTTTTCTCAAACGCCTCGACTTTTGCGCGCTCCGCGGGCTTGAATTCGTCGCGCTTGCCCGCAGTGATTTTCCCGAGCGTCACCTTCCCTATGCCGCGGGAGGGAAACTGTACGGCCCGCACGAGGTCTGCTTCGCGTGAAGGATCAAGCGCAAGCCTGGTCCAGGCAATGACGTCTTTCACCTCCTTGCGGTCGTAGAACTGCGTGCCAAGGAGGCGGTACGGAATGCCCCGGGAGAGAAACGCTTCTTCAAGCGCGCGGCTCTGGAAGTTGGTGCGGTACAAGACCGCAATATCTTCGGGCTCCGCTCCTTCGCGGATGCGGCGCGCGGCTTCGTCCGCGACGAAGCGCGCCTCTTCTTCCGCGGTCCCCGCCATATGCACTTGGATGCGTTCGCCCGGACCGTTGTCGGTCACCGATGTTTTTTCTTTCCGGTTCTTATTCTTCTCTATGATTTGATTCGCGGCTTCCACGATGGTCGCGCTTGAGCGGTAGTTGTGCTCGAGCACGATGGTTTTGGCATTCGGGTATGCGCGGTCGAATTCAAGCAGGTTGTCTATGGTCGCTCCGCGCCACGTATAAATAGTCTGGTCGATGTCGCCCACGACGAAGAGGTTCTTTCGGTCCCCGGTCAAAAGTGCGGCAAGCTTCCCCTGGAGCTCGTTCGTATCCTGGTACTCGTCGATATGGATGTAATGAAAGCGTTCCTGCACCGCACGGCGCGCCTCCGCATCCGTCTGCAGCAAGCGCACCGCCTTAGCGATGAGGTCGTCGAAGTCGAGTGCTTTTTCCTTTGCGAGCGCTTCGTCGTATTTGCGCCAGGCGTCGCTTGCAACGCGTGCGCGGAAGCTCTGGCGGCCGTGCTTTTCTGTGTACTCTCCAGCGGTCATGCCGTCCCCTTTCGCCTTTGAGATAAGGGAGAGGATGGCGCGCGGAGCAAGCTCTTTAGGGTCTATGCCAAGCTCCTTGAGCGCGTTTTTTATCGCACGCTCTGAGTCGTCCCTGTCGAATATGGTGAAGTGGCGCGGGATGCCCATAGAGCGGCCATAGGTCTCAAGGAGTTCGCGGCCAAGTCCGTGGAAGGTCGCGACAAACGGTATGGAACCCTTCTTCCACACCGCCACCTGCTCGCCGAGCCTCGCCCCAAGCCGCTCCCGCATCTCCCGTGCCGCCTTGTTGGTGAAGGTGACGGCCAGGATTTTCTCGGGAGCGATACCCTTCCGTATTAAATGGTATATGCGGGTCGTGAGTACGCGCGTTTTCCCGGAACCTGCGCCGGCGAGGACCGAAACCGGGCCGTCAGTCTGAAGTACCGCCTCCTTTTGGCGCTCGTTTAGTCCCTCGAGATAGTCCATTTCTTCCTACTATACTCTCTCCTGGCTAAATTCAGAAAAAATGGCTTAAAATAAGGTCAAAATTAGTTTTCCCCACCCAAAAAACACCCTCATTGACCGCGATTTCTGGGAAGGTATACTCCACAAGTTGATAGAAACGATTGAACTCAAGAAATGGCTTACTTAAGCCATTTTTGTACACGAACGAAACGCCTGAAGTTCCCTGATTCCACTTATCTCACACAAAACTCATACCTCTTATGCTTGGCCCGAAGGCGAGCCTAAGAATACATACTGGGCCCCGCTTGCGATAACCGTCGCAGGAGCCGCTTTTGCCCTTTTCGTACTGCTTATCCCGGTAGCGGTAAACGCTTCCTGGCCGTTTTTCAGCGCAAAAGCCCAAGATTCAGGAGAACCCCCTATCATCCATGACGCCACCATTGGCCTGCTTTCCGCTGCCGTAAACAGCGACCCGAACCCCTCAAAAGGCGTAGCGGACATAGAAATGACGAGCGGTTCCGCCCTTATCCCGAACTCAGGTCCCGACGGCTCCCTTCCTCCCTCTTCAAGCCGTGCATCAGGCGGAAGCATTTCACTCTATGAGGTGCGCGAAGGCGACTCTCTTTCGGCTATCGCGGATATGTTCGGCGTCACGACGAACACCATCCTTTGGGCAAACGATATAAAGGATGCGAAATCCATCCATGCCGGAGACACCCTCCTTATTCTCCCGGTCTCGGGCGTGAAGCACACGGTACTCAAGGGTGAAACGCTTGCGGGCATTGCGAAGAAATATGACGCGGACGCAGACGACATCGCGCTCTATAACGGTACTGACTCCACGCTTGCGCTTACGGCGGGAGACACGCTCATCATCCCGGGCGGCGACCTGAACCATGAGACTCCGGCTAAAACAGTCGCGAAGAAAGCGTCTTCAGGAGTCTTGTCCAAAGCATTGCCGGTTTTGACCGGATACTTCGGAAACCCGGTACCGGGCGCGCGCCTCACTCAGGGTATTCATGGCTATAACGGCGTCGACCTCGGCGCTCCAAACGGCACCCCGGTCTATGCATCCGCCGCAGGCACGGTCATCGTCGCGAAGAACAATGGCGGCTATAACGGCGGGTACGGAAACTACATCGTTATCAAGCACGACAATGGCACGCAAACCTTGTACGCACACTTGAGCAGTGTCGGTATCTCGCTCGGTCAGACAGTGGAAAAGGGACAGCGTATCGGTGGCGTGGGTAGTACGGGCCGTTCGACGGGAAATCATCTGCATTTTGAGGTGCGTGGAGCGAAAAACCCTTTCGCAGGTTAGAGCCGCTAAAAGTCCCAGCTGCTTCGTTGCGGACGCCTGATTGCCTCACTCTCCGTACTATATGTACGGTTCGTTCAGCAATCTGTCCGCGCCTCGCATCTGAAACTTTTTTCCGGCTCTGCGCGTAGACAAAGCTACTCAAAGCCGAACATCCCACGAGGGCGGTACTGCAATGCTTCCATAATGTGCGCGGGCGACACTTCTTTTTCGTCCGCGAGGTCCGCAATCGTGCGCGCGACCCGCATAACGCGGTGGTAGGCGCGTGGAGAAAGGTCGAGCTTTTTTGCCGCCTCAAGCAGCGCTTCTTTCGATGCTTCCGTAAATTCCGCATGTTCATCAAGTTCCTTTCCGCTCAATCGCCCGTTCGTAGTTCCGGAGCGCTTTTCCGCTTTTGCGCGGGCAGCAAGCACGCGCGAGCGCACCGCTTCCGACTTCTCTCCTTCCGCGAGCTTTGCGAGCGCCTCATGCGGGATATGCGGGACTTCCATCCAGAGATCGAGACGGTCCGCTATCGGCCGTGAAATTTTCCGTGCCTGTTTGAGCGTCTGGCGCACCACGACTTCGCTGTCTGCGGTGAGGGTATCCGCGGGATTCATCGCGGCGACAATCATGCAGTCGGCGGGAAAGGTAACGCTCCCGCGTGCGCGCGACACCGTGACCTGCCGGTCTTCAAGCGGCTGACGGAGCGCTTCAAGCGCACGCGCCTCAAACTCCGCGAACTCATCGAGAAAGAGCACGCCTTTGTGCGCGAGCGTGACCTCCCCCGCTTTCGGCACCGCTCCTCCGCCCACGAGTGCCGTGTGCGAGGTGGTGTGGTGCGGTGCGCGGAACGGTGGCCAGTACACGGCTCCCTCGCGCAATTCTCCCGCCGTTGAATGTATGGCAGTGACTTCAAGCACTTCGTCAGGCGTCAGCGGCGCGAGTATGCCGGGCAAGGCGCGGGCAAGCATGGTCTTCCCTGTTCCCGGAGGTCCGTAGAGCACTAGGTTATGGCGGCCTGCGGCTGCTATCTCAAGCGCACGCTTTGCGCTCTCCTGCCCTTTTATCTCGCATAGGTCTATCGCGGGTGGCGGAGTAAGTGGCACTTTCTCGCGCGCCTTCGGCGCAAGCGTAGGCGAGCCCTGTAAATGCGAGACGAGCTCCTTAAGATTTTTAGGCGCATAAACGTGCACGCCTTCGGCCAGCTGTGCCTCGTGCACATTTTCCGGAGGCACGAATACCGCTTTCATCCCCGCGCGTTTTGCCGCGACCACTTGCGGGAGTATGCCGCGCACCGCGCGTATGGTGCCATCGAGCGCGAGCTCACCGGAAAAGAGAGCCGGCTCTTTCGGGAGCTCCACGTCGCCTGCGGCCGCGAGATAGCAGAGCGCGAGTGCGACGTCGTAGTGGGAGCCTTCCTTCTTTAAGTCAGCGGGAGAGAGCGAGAGGACGATGCGGCGGTTCGTGGCCTTGGGCGATTTGAATCCCGCGTGGCGGATGGCTGCGGCGATGCGGTCGCGCGCCTCCTCCACCGCCTTGTCCGGAAGTCCGACAATGGAAAACGCGTGGAGTCCACGCGTGAGGTCTGCTTCTATTTCGACGATTTCTGCGCTCCCGCCAACCGGTTGTGCCGCATACAGTTTCGCGTATCCGCCCGTCTCTTTTTTCTTCGGCGCCTCCTTCGGCATGTAGGGCATTGTACACCGCCCCTAATTCTTCTTTTCCACTGCACGTATCCACCTTTCGTATATGGAAAGTGCCTCTAGAAGGTGAGTAGGTTCATGAATGAACGTAACGGGTTTGAAAAAACTCCGTGCCACTTCAACCGTGTCCATGGTGTTTTCGTACGCGTACGTTTGATTCGTTTTTGATTTTGGTATGACGTAGTGGACCGTAGTAAGTCCGGCCCAATATATTTTTGATGTGCACATTAAACAAGGCTGCATAGACGCGTAGAGCATTGCCCCAGTAAGAGGAAATCCTTCATTTTTAATCGCGGCATCTAGCACCATCATTTCTCCGTGATTATACGGAAGCGATGGACTGCTTTCGTATACCGTGCCTCCTTTTGTTACCAAGACTGCTCCGGCTGGGAACTCCCCCGCATCAAACGATTTCTGCGAAAGTTCCACGGCGCGTCGGAGATACTCCATACGCGATTATTTTTCCTCCGGCTTGCGGGTAAAGAGGAGGTCTTCGGGGAGGCGGAAGAGGCCTTCGTCGTTCTCCTTCTGTTCGAGGAAGTGCGATATGAAACCGACGGTGCGCGGAATGATGAAGAGCGCATTGAAGAACTCGGCATCGATGAGCGCTTTCAGTTCCGCGTCGGTGAAATCTTCGCATTCGGAAAGGATGTCCGTGAAAAGGGATGCGATGATGCCGTCCACGTTCAGGATGAGGGAACCGCTCTTCGCCGTAGTCACTTCCTCGACCGCTCGAGCGAAGTCGTAGCGCGGATGGTTCTTTAAGAGTGAGGCAAATGCGGAGAGTGCGGCCACGCGCGGATCGCCCATACCGACGCGATACTTCTTGTGGCCGATGCCGAGGATGAGGCGGCCGGCTTTCGTTTCACTCTCGACGAATGCGGATGCGGTGACGCCTGAGGCAAAGCCCGTGTTCCACGTGCGCGCGGACTCGTTGATGGCACCGCCGAACCGCGGGCCAATCGTGAGTAGGCCTGCGGCAAGGGAAGAGACCATATCTTTTCCGGCACGCGCGGTGACCATCGTGTTCACTGCGCCCGAGACCGCCCCGCCGTGGTCAATGAGGAGACTGAAGACTGCGTCCGCGAATGCGACCGTTACTTCCGACTTTGGTTTGCGCGCAAGCAGGGCCGCGAGGATGTTCGTGCTAAACGAAGACCCGTGTGAAACGAGCTTCCCGTTTTCTACGTAAGAAGGGACGTTCTCGAGGTCGAGTATTTCGCGCGTCGAAAGAATACTCTCGCGTCGCCCCTTCAAGTCATTCGCTTTGTCCATGGGTGCCACTATATCCTCTCCCGGCGTATCGCGAAACGCCGCGAGGAACTCAGGGAACGTGTCCGGCGCGATTGCGCCGGCTTCGCGGAGCGCCTCGCGCTTTGCGCGCGCGCTTTCGTCTTGGCGAGCCACGAGCGCTTTGGCGTGGCCGAACTGCATATGCTCGTCGAACGCTTCATCGATGATGCCGGCGATATACGCGATGACGGGCTTCGTGAACTTTTTCGATTTCAGGAGCTCCACGATCTCGTACTCGTCTACGCCGCCAAGCTCTCCGAAGTACGCAAGCGCCTTGGTGTGCGGGTCGTTCTCAATAACGGTAAGCACTTCGGAGAGGGATGCGACGGGAAACCTATCTCCTCCGATGGCGAGCGCAAACGAAACCCCCTTCCCGCTCTGTGCCACACCGTGAATCAATTCGTTTGTCATACCGCCCGAGGTGGAGACAACGGCGATTGATCCCTGTGAGGTCAGATGACTCTTCTCAATCTGTACGGCGTCCACGCCGCCTATGGCACCGAGCTTCAATGAGCGTGGAACCAAGATGCCTACTGAAGCAGGGCCGGAAATCAATTTCGACGTTCCATAGCGTTTGATCAGCTCAGTCGCATGCTTTTCCGGAACGTTTTCGGCGAAGAGCGTGCCGCCGAACGCTTCGGGAAACGCATCGAAAAACGACACGGTCGAATCATAGGCGCGGCGTCCCGACTGGACGTTCAGCATCCATCTGACGCGCTTCGCGCGCTCTTTCGGCACGAGCGTAACGTTTGCGTAGCACGGTATGAGGATTTCCTTCTTTCCCCAAAAACACTTAAGCGCTTTGCGGTTTCCGGTGATGAGTGCAAGCACGCTCGGCGCTTCCTTGCCTGCAAGATAGTCGAAATCGAGCATGGACTGGATGATGCGCGGATGGTTCCCCATCACGAGCACGCCGTCTTCCCCGTTTCGCACGCGTTCAAGTATGGTCATCATGATTTCAAATAGGCTATGGCATCGTCAACGGCGCTCGTAATGACGGCGTCGGAACCGTGCACCGAACCGAGCAGCTGTTCCTTTTCGAGAAACGCTTCCATGAGCGCGAGCCCTTCCTTTTCGTTTGGTCCTCCACGGCGTATAAAGATGCGCACGTTTCCTGCGCGAAGCGCGTCGGCGTGCTCGGTGAGAGCGTCAATGATGCCGCCGAACGTCGTCTTCACGTCGGTGAAGTTCGCCACTCCGCCGGCAATCACGAGCGCTTTTTTCGGTGCGGGCGAAGCGAGCATGAGAGAGAGCACTTCTTTCGCGTAGAGGTATGTTTCTTCGCGCGTAGGCCCGCCGCTGTACTCTCCGTAGTTTGCGATTTCCTTTCCCTGGCCTAGAAGCTCCGCTTCGTCGGCGATGACGATGGAACCGCCGCCGCCTGAAAGCAGGAAGTAGAGCGAACCGTCTGGGTTGATGACATTCAGTTTGAGGGAGGCCGGCGTCGTCTCGGCGAGCGCTTCGACCGCGGCTTCGCGCGGATGCTTCTTCGCCTGCTTCACGATGTCGCCCGCGTTCCAGCCGTTTGCAAAAAACTGCGCAGCGCTGTCAACGAGCACGGCCGCATCCAGGAGGTGCGCCTCGCCGTTTTGTATGACGAGCGGGTTTATTTCAAGGAAGGCGAAATATTCTTTTTCAAACGCCTGCAACACGGAACCAATAAGCGTGCGCGGGATTTCGGTTTTTTCCGAAACGACGCGCGCATCTTCTTCCCCACGTATAAAAAATGTCTCAACTTTTTCCGGATGCTCCTCAATCTCGATGCCGCCTTCGCGCGCGTAGAGTATGCGGATGCCATCGCGCACCCGCTCGAACGATACGTAGCGCTCTTCCGACGCGTCGTGCGGAAACATGGGCTCGACGATGAAATTCGAGAACCCCTTCCCTTCCCACTCCTTCGTCGCCTGAGCGCAGTCTTTCCCGGCGACATTGAGCGCGAGCAGTCCCTGCTTCATGCGCTTCTTGATTCCTTGGTCCACCTTTACGACGAAGGGGCCCGATAGCGACAGCGTCGGTGACTCTCCCGAAGAAAATGAGACGCCGTTGTAGGAGTCGCCAAGCAGGATGCGCTTCGCCTGGTATTCGGTGAGTTTGACCCGGGGCATACCTACTCTTTTACCATAATTGTCTCTTCCGTGTCGGAACCGGATGACTCATGCGCGGTGAAACCGAGTCCCGTCGCAAGACTGATGCTTGCCGGATTTGCTCCGTAGATGCCCGCCCAAAGCTTTGCATCAGGATGGCGGCGGACATACGCATCCATGCAAAAACGGACGAAGTCCTTCATGATGCCGGTGCCGCGGAACGGCGGGTAGGAACGGTAGACGATGGTGTGCCAGTTGTCGGCATCCATCAAGCGCTCATCTTCCGCGCGCTCGTCTTCTGACAAGTGTTTCATCGATTTCCTGCCAAGCGGCTTCGGGCCGAACCACGCAAGCGCGGCAAGCGTACCGGTGTTCTTTTGCACAAGCGCAAACATGGTGCGTTCCTTCGAGCCGTACCATTCCTCGTAGGACCCTTTGCCGAAGCGCTCGAAGTCCGATGTCCGCTGGAGCTCGGCGTCGGAGACGTTAAACGAGTAGTTCTTCAGTTGTTGTATGAGGCTCGCGTCCAAACCTTCGCGAAGCAGGAATACCGCTCCGCCTGTGCTTGTCGCCTCCGCAAGCTCTACCGATTCGCCAAGCGGCATCGGTTTCGCGTCGCGCGTTGTCGTCAGTGCGCTGATAGAAAGACCCATGAGCTTTGAAGGTTACGCTTCCGGGGTTGGTGCGGGGGTTGCGGGAGAAACGACGGGAACTGGGCCCGCCGCCTTCTCAAGCACGCGATAGGCGTGGATGCCGGCAAGCATCGAGACTGGACCGATGACGAGGAGGCCGAGGAAGAGCGGGATGGCGCCGAGGATGGTCAAGACGACGAGTATGACACCGAGCAGCAAGAGCTTCCATCGGTTCCCTTTCGTAAGGCGGGCGCTTTCCTTAAGCGCTGCGACTGGGTTCATATTCTTGTCGACGACGAGGTATCCGGTGAACGCGAACGCAAGCGCGAAGAAGATGCCCGGTACGATGAGGAGTATAAGGCCGACGATGACGATGACCGCAAGCAGGATGGATGCGGCGAGGTATTTCCAGAAGAGCTCAGGACGCCAGAAGTCGGAAAACTGCGGCGACTTCGGGTCGACGTGCGCTTTGAGGTAAATCGTGATGAGTCCAATGTAGAGGAGTGTCGAGGAAATCATCGAAAGCAGGAAGCTGACGAAGCCCGGGAGCGTTTTCTGGACGATTGAAAGCAGAATCTGAACTACCGCGTAGAGCGCGAAGGTTCCGACGAAGAACCATGGGCGCGCCTTGAACGTATTCCAGCCGAACGTGAGGCACTCTTTTACCGATAGGGTGTTCATATGATTCAAGTATAAGAGAATACCGCCGAATACTTAGCCGTTAAGGTGTGCTTTGCAGGTCTTTGCTGCAGGGTCAGCCGCGAGGCGCTCTTCTTCTATCTCTTCTCCGGAGACCGAACAGACGCCGTACGTCCCGTTCTCTATGCGGGAAAGCGCGCCAAGTACCTCGTTGTAGCGGGTTTCGAGATCTTTTAGAATCGCGGTATTCGTCTCGTAGCCGTCTATCTGTTCGGCAGTGTCGGTTGGGTCGGCTTCAAGACCGGTTTCGTCCGGCAGTGCTTCCCAGTCCGCAGGGTTTGAAGGGTTTCGGCGGCCTATGGTCCCGAGTTCCGCTTCAAGACGGATTTTTTCTTCTTCGAGCACGGTTTTATACGCAGTGGTGTCTTTCATTAGCCGAAAGTGTAGCACATCCCGATTTTTGGACGGGTGTTAGTTTGAACGGGTCGAAGACAGGCGTGCGAGCAGTTCAGAGAATGCTTTTTCGCTCCGCGCGATGATGAGCGTCTCCTTGTCGCGGTATCCGTAGAGCATAAGTTGCCTGCCTTGTTCGTCTTTGAGGACGCGTACGTCGTGGTTGTCGATGACCGCGTCCACGAAGACGCGTTGCATGCGTACCGGAGCACTTGCAGTACTTGTGGCGGTAGTAGTGCCAAGAGGCGCTTCCGCAGGATATTCAGGATAGAAGCGCGAGAGGTCGCGGGCGATGGTCGATTCCCACTGGAGCATGCCCGCAAACGTGCGCTCGTAGGAGGCGACTCGGAACATAAAGAACGGATAGGTTTCGGCGTCTGCGCGCACGACGCCTACCGTGCTTTGCGGTTCGACGTTTCGAAGCAGAATTTCCGGGGCTGAGAGTCCCATGCCGGAGATGAGTGCGCCGCCTTCGGCCGGCAGCATGACCGTGGTGTTCTTACCGGTTGTTGATGCGTAGGTTACGTACGCGACAGCGACGCCCCCTTCAGGCAGGTTTTCATTCGTGAGCTCGGAAAGTCCTTGCTGGAGTTCAAGCCCGGTTCCCTTAAGCTCGCGGTGTACGTCAGCGAAAATAAGGGATGGAACGGACGGCGCGACGATGATGGGCGGGCGTCCGGTGACGAACAGTACGGAAAAATAGATGCTCGCTCCGCCTGCAAGGAGGAGCGCAACGGCACCCGCTATCATTGGCAGGTAATTTTTCTTTGGTGTTTTGAGCTGGCGGGGGGCAGGGGCCGTGCCACGCGCATTTTGCTCGGCCGCGAGTATGGAAATAGGCGTCGCATGCTCTGTCTTCGCCTTTTCAGAGAAATCGCTCTTATACGTATGGACCGTTGCGGGAGGCTGCACCGCTTCGGGCTTTTTTGCCAAGGGCAGGATACCAACTGGAGTAGCTGGACGCTGCGGTAGAGGAGGAGCTACGGGAGCCGGAGCCGCCACGACCGGTGCTGCCGGAGCGGATTTTTGCACGGCATTCTTCTGGAGCCGCTTCAGTACCTCTTCACGCGTTTCCGCGGTCGAGGGAGCCGGTGGCGGAGGCGTAGGAGCAGGGGCTGCGGGAGTCGCCGGAGTCTTCCCCGCCGCTTTCGCGCGCAGGCGTTCCAGTACCGCCTCTCTCGATTCTTCGGTCGTGGGCGCTTTCGGTATTATTTTTGCCGGAGGGGGCGGTGCGGGCGTCGTCGGAATCGGCGCGGGCGTATTTTGCACCGTCGAGGAGAGCGGCTTGCCGGTCAGTTTTGCGACATCGCTCGCGTAGGTCCGAAACTGCGGTTTCGAATCTTCCTGCACTGGCGAAGGCGCATCGTCTTTCGGTACGACAGAGTCATCCATAATAACTATGGCTAAGTATAACCCCGTTAGATATCCCTGCTCCCCTACTTCCTAACAGGTAGCGAACGTATTAAAAAATTCCTCCCCATTAAGAGAGAAATTTTTTATCTAACGGGGTATAACCGCAGCGCGCGCGTATGACGCGCGCATTTCTGGAAAACTTCTTAGAACGAAGCCTCTGCAGTTTTTAACCAGTTCTAGCCGCGGTGGCCGATAAGAAACTTTTTAGGGTCGTCGCACATATCGGTAAACGCATGCGCAGCCTCCTTCAGCTTCGCGGAGGAAGACTTTCCGAAGGAGATGACTTCCACTTGGCAGCCCTCGTTCATATCCAGGTACTCGATGAGCGGCACGAAGTCCCCGTCGCCTGATGCGATGATGATGGTGTCGAGCTTCGGGGCGAGCTTTACGGCGTCGATGGCAAGGCCGACGTCCCAGTCCGCCTTCTTGGCACCATCGGCGAAGATTTGGAGGTCTTTTACCTTGGTTTCGATGCCGATTTTCGTAAGGGCGTCGAAGAAGCCGCTCTCTTCCCCACTATCGGTCGAGATGACGTACGCGATGGCGCGCACGAGGACGCGGTTTCCCACTGCTTCCGCGAGCACGTTTGCGAAGTTTACGCGGGATTTATAAAGGTGCTTTGCACTGTGATAGAGGTTCTGCGTGTCTATGAAGACGCCAACGCGCTGCGCTGGGTGTTTTATAACGGGCATAAAAAGTAAGTATTAAAAATCTTTTAAAAAGCGACCAAAGTATCGCTCCTACCAGCTTACCATCAGCTCGCTTACCAGAATACTTCCGCTCTGGCGCAACGCCATCACTTCCGTATCCTGTCGCTCGCTCCCCCGTGCGGACACGGGGACCCCAAAAATCCGCTCCAAAAGAAAAGTCGGGTTTCCCCGACGCTTCTTATTTCTTAAGACCGAGCTTCTTGACTACCGCGTTGTAGCGGCGCTTGTCATTCTTCTCCAAGTAGCGGAGATGGGAACGGCGATCGGCAACCATCTGGAGAAGACCGCGGCGGGAGTGGTTATCCTTGTGGTTCTTCTTGAGGTGCTTGGTCAATTCGTCGATTTTGCGGCTAAGGAGTGCGACCTGAACATCCGGAGAACCGGTGTCCGTGTCATGGCGGGCCGAGTCCTTAACAATGGCCGTCTTTATGCGCTTGGTTAGCATGGTTCCCGTACTCTAGCACACCTTGACTATTTGCGCAAGGGTTTCTTAGTACGGGAAGCGAGAACGGCCCGTCCCAGGGATGAATCCCCGGGACAGACCGTTTCCAGCAACTACACGTGCTCGAAGGCTTCAAAGTGGCTGAAAGTCAGGTTGTTTCCCTCGTCATCGAAGACGTGGTGCACTTCCTGGGCTTTCACGCGTACTCTGAGACTCGTCGCGTTCATCGTGCGTGCCATCTCGAGCCCGGATTCGAAGGTGGGAAACACCTGTCCGGGAAAAAAGTTCTCCCGTTCTCGATCGACGAGAAAAATCTGGAACTCCCCTTTCGGAGCTCGAGGCGCTTTATCCATGGGTTTCTCCTCTGGTTAGCGTGCTTGCATACTACGCCATTTGCCCCGATAGGGGAATAATAATGTGCGACACGCAGGATATACTTATATATATGGATGCGCTCACGATGAAACGCCAGTTTCTCGAATATATCGAGATTGAACGCGGGCGCGCGGTGAAAACCGTCGAAAACTACGACCATTACCTCACCCGCTTCCTCGAATGGGGGCAGATAAAGGGCCTTGGAGACATAACCGAGGAGAAAATCCGTGAATTTCGCCTCTGGTTGAATCGTCAGCAAGGGACCGCAGGAGGTGCTATGAAGCGCCGCACCCAGAACTACTACCTGATTGCCATACGCGCGTTCCTGAAGTTCCTTCGAAAGCGCGGTATGGAGTCCATCTCTCCGGAGCGCATCGAGCTTGCGAAGCTTCCGGAGCGCTCGCTCGACCTCATAACGGACGCGGAGCTCGGGCGCTTATTGAAGGCTACGGAAGGTACGGACCAGCGGCATTTGCGCGATAAAGCGATGCTTGAGCTCCTTTTCTCCACAGGGCTTCGCGTATCCGAGCTCTGCGCGCTCAATTCCGACATAGACCTTTCGCGTGACGAAGTGTCGGTGCGCGGAAAGGGCGACAAGATCCGCGTGGTGTTCCTCTCCCCTTCTGCAAAGGAGGCGGTCGCCCGCTACCTGAAGGGCCGCAAGGATATGGAGGAAGCGCTTTTCGTAAATATTCTTACCGTCGGGAAAAATTCAAAGAAAGCGCCCACTCGACTTACCCCGCGCTCCGTGGAACGCATGATTAAAACCTATGCCGCGAAGGCGGGCATCACCAAGAAAGTCACGCCCCATGTGCTTCGTCACTCGTTTGCGACCGATTTGCTCTCTAACGGTGCCGACCTGCGCTCCGTGCAGGCGCTCTTGGGCCACGCATCCATAAACACGACGCAGATTTACACGCACGTCACCGATGCGCACCTACGCGAGGTGCATAAGAAGTTCCACGGTAAGA
>CAZHSZ010000014.1:0-5686 GCA_964535425.1 uncultured Candidatus Saccharibacteria bacterium
TTCATGCGGAAGTGCTCGAGAATGTCCTGCACGTTCCGCGGCGTTGCCATGCCGGCCTTGTTCGCGCTCGTCGTCGTGTAAGGTTTTCCGAATTCCTTCGCAAGAGCGAGGCAGAACGGCTGATTCGGTACGCGCATACCTATAGCACCGTTCAAAGTAAGAGCGTCGGGCATCATGCTTCCTGCAGGCACCACAAGCGTGAGCGGCCCCGGGAGATGGCTTTCGGCGAACTTTTGCGCAAGCGGAGTCAGGGTCGCGTACTTCTCAATAGTCTTCGCATCCTGAACGATGACCGATATCGGCTTCTTCCGTTCCCTGCCTTTGAGGTCGCGTAGCCTCGCAATCGCCTGCAGATTATGGGCCGCTACGCCAAGCCCGTAGATGGTATCCGTCGGGTAGAGGATAATCCCGCCCTTTTTGAGGACGTCCGCCGCCTTCTTGGCCGCCTTTTGCAGATTGGTTCCGTCAAGCCGAATCAACTCCATAGTTCCTTGAATACTAGCGTTTTTCGGGTTATTCTGCGAGCCATACGCGCGATTAGCTCAGTGGTAGAGCATCTTCTTGACGTGAAGAGGGCCGAAGGTTCGATCCCTTCATCGCGCACTAACTTCTATTTACATGCCTAAGCTTTTCATCTTCCCTCTTATCGTCTGGATAGTAGCGCTTGTTGCGATGTATCTCTGGGGCGGCGCGCACGCATTCTTCCTCGCGGCCGTACTCACCATCCTCGAAGTCACGCTCTCGTTCGATAACGCGGTGGTGAACGCGAAGATTCTCGCGAAGATGGATGCGAAATGGCAGGGACGTTTCCTCACGTGGGGCATTTTCATCGCAGTCTTCCTCACCCGCTTCGTCCTCCCTATCCTCATCGTCGCCGCAAGCGTGGGCATGGCTCCGTACGCGGTCGCGATGCTCGCCGCATACGACCCAGCCGCCTACGGCCACCTGCTTGAAGGCGCACACGAAGCTATCGCCGCATTCGGCGGCGCGTTCCTCGTGATGGTGTCTTTGAAGTACTTCTTCGATACCGCAAAGGAAGTGCATTGGCTTCATTTCATCGAGCGGCATCTCTCGCGCTGGGGCCGCATCGAAGCCATTGAAATCGCGCTCACCCTGGTCGCGCTCCTCATCATCGGATTCCTTATTCCGGAACACGCGGGCACCATCCTTTCCGCGGGCGTCATCGGCATCGTGCTTTTCATCATGATGCAGGGTGTTGCAAACGCATTCACGCTTGAGGCTGCGGGCGCAGGCTCGTTCGCGCTTTTCATCTACCTGAACATCCTCGACGCGGCATTCTCTTTGGACGGCGTCGTGGGCGCGTTTGCCATTACCGACCAGCTCCCTATCATCGTCGTAGGGCTTGGCGTGGGCGCGTACTTCGTGCGAAGCCTCACGCTCTATCTCGTGCAGCATAAGACCTTGGATACGCTCGAGTACCTTGAGCATGGCGCGCACTACGCCATCCTCGGACTCGCGCTCGCGATGTTCGCAAGCATTTTCGTGAAAGTGCCGGAAGCAGTTACCGGGCTTGTCGGTCTCGTGTTCGTGGGTGCCGCGCTCTGGTCCTCGCTTAAAAAGCGAAAGCAAGCGCACGCATAACGCTATGGAACGAACCGTCATTCTCTATCACGGCGGCTGCCCAGACGGCTTCGGCGGTGCGTATGCGGCCTGGAAGAAATTCGGTGAAAGCGCCGAGTATGTGGCGCTTCGCCACCAGAAGCCCGCTCCCGATAATCTCGCGGGCGCGCATCTCTATTTCATAGACTTCTGTTTCCCCAAGGAACAGATGGATGAGCTGATTTCAATCGCCGCGTCCGTGACCGTGCTCGACCACCACGAGGGCGTGCGCGGAGTCGTTGAAGCTATGCCTGCATTCGTATACGAAGTATCCCACTCGGGAGCGACCATAGCCTGGAGCTACTTCCACCCCGGCACCGAAGTCCCCCTTATGCTCCGCTATGTTGAAGACGGCGACCTCTATAAGTTCACGCTTCCCGACTCGCGCGCACTACTCGCATACCTCTATAGCAATCCGTTTGAATTCGGGATGTGGGACACGCTTGTGGAAGAAGTGGCAGACGATGCGAAACGCCTTGAGATGGTGCGTCGCGGAGAAATATTCAAGGAGCATGCGGACTCCCTCATACGCCAGCTTGCCGAGCGCGCAAAGCTCGTACGCTTCGAAGGATACGAAGTGTATTTCTCCTCGAGCATAAGCGCTTTTTCTTCGGACCTTGCAAACCTGCTCGCGAGAAAACAGGCGCCGCTCGCGCTTGCGGTACAGGCGCGCCCGGACGGCCTTCGGGTATCGCTTCGCGGCGACGGCTCGGTGAATGTCGCGGAGCTCGCGCAGAAGTACGGCGGCAACGGCCACCCGAACTCCGCCGCATTTTCCCTTCCCTGGGGCGCTCCGCTTCCGTGGGAGAAAATCGAAAATGAAGATACTGGCGATTGAGACCTCGTGCGACGAAACGGCAGTAGCCCTGCTTGAAGCATCCGGCACGGATGAGTCCGCGACGTTCAAGATATTGGGGAATGCGCTTATTTCCCAGATAGACATACACAAGCAATACGGCGGAGTCTTCCCCGCACTTGCCAAACGCGCGCATGCGGAAAACCTGACGCCGCTTTTGCACGCCGCACTGAAGGAAGCAGGCTTGCTTGCGGAAGCTCCGCAGGAAATCGGAGAGGATATCCGCGCAAAGGTTTCGGAAATACTCGCGCGCGAACCGGGACTCACTGATGCGTTTCTTTCCTTTCTTGCGCAAACCTCGCGCGCCGACATAGATGCCATCGCGGTCACGCACGGACCTGGACTCGAGCCTGCGCTCTGGGTGGGAGTGAATTTTGCAAACGCGCTTTCAGTCGCCTGGAACATTCCCATCGTTCCGATAAACCATATGGAAGGCCACTTCCTCGCAGCGCTTGGAAATAACGCGAACGGCGTCATCGAAATAAAGGAGGTGCGGCTTCCGGTTCTCGGCCTCCTTATTTCGGGCGGACATACCGAACTTGATGTGATGAAGGACTGGCTCTCGTACGAGCTCGTGGGTGCCACTCGCGACGACGCCGTGGGAGAAGCGTTTGATAAGGTAGCGCGCATGATGGATCTTCCGTACCCCGGCGGTCCGGAAATTTCAAAACTCGCGGAGCGCGATCGCGAAGCAAACCGTGAAAATCCCTTCTCGCTTCCCCGTCCGATGCTCGACAGCGACGACTATGACTTCTCTTTCTCCGGCATAAAGACATCGGTGCTATACAAGGTAAAAGAGAAAGGAACGCTTACCGATACCGAGAAGGAGCAGATGGCGCGCGAGTTCGAGGATGCGGTCTCCGAAGTGCTGTGGAAGAAAGCGTCGCGTGCACTCGACGAATACGGCGCGCGGATGCTCATCATCGGCGGTGGCGTTTCCGCAAACAGGCATATACAGCGTCTCTTTACCGACATGATTGCGAAAGACCATCCCGAGGTGACGCTCCACATTCCGTCGCGCGACCTCACGACCGATAACGCCCTGATGATAGGCATCGCCGGCTACTACCGTGCGCTCCGCAAGGAATTCAAGACGGGAGTCACCGCAAACGGCAATCTCCATCTCGCCCCGTAACAGGAGCAAAAAAGGCCTGTTTTTGCTATATTTCAAGGGATGGACGGCAAATTCCTTAAGCCTTACGACCCAGCCTCTACGGAGGGCCGTATCTACGAAGCGTGGGAGAAAAGCGGGTATTTCAACCCGGACAACCTCCCTGCCGACTTACTCGCACAGACGGAGGGCAAGACCTTTACCATCGTCATGCCGCCGCCTAACGCAAACGGCAACCTCCACGCAGGCCACGCGCTTTTCGTAACGCTCCAGGACCTCATTACCCGCTTCAAGCGTATGCGCGGCTACCGCGCACTTTGGATACCGGGCGCTGACCACGCGGGATTCGAGACGCAAGTCGTGTATGAGCGGCAGCTTGAGAAAGAAGGGCGCTCGCGCTTCGGGATGGACCCGAAAGCTTTGTACGAGGAAATCCTCGCCTTCACGCTCGCAAACAAGGCGAATATGGTCGGACAAATCCGCGCACTCGGCGCATCCTGTGACTGGTCGCGCGAGAAGTTCACGCTCGACCCTGACCTCGTGAAGAAAACGCAGGAGACCTTCGTGAAGATGTTCGACGACGGGCTCGTGTATCGCGGCGCACGCACCGTGAACTGGTGCCCGAAGCACCAGACCTCCCTTTCGGACGTGGAGACCGAAAGCGTCGAGGAGACCACGCCGTTCTATACGTTTAAGTACGGACCGTTTGAGATAGGCACCGTGCGTCCTGAAACAAAGTTCGGCGACAAGTACGTCGTCATGCATCCGGACGACAAGCGCTATAGCAAATGGAAGCACGGCGATACGCTCGAAGTGGAATGGATAAACGGCCCGATTACGGCAACCGTCATCAAGGACAATGCCGCCGATATGGAGTTTGGTACGGGTGTCATGACCATCACCCCCTGGCACTCGCAAATCGACTTCGAAATCGCGAAGCGTCACAGCCTTTCCATGGAGCAGATCATCGACTGGCGCGGAAAACTCCTCCCGATTGCTCAGGAATTTGCCGGCGTAAGCATCAAGGAGGCGCGCGCGAAAATAGTGGAGAAGCTCGCCGCGAAAGGTCTTTTGGTAAAAACCGACGAGACGTACAAAAACGTCGTGAAAAAGTGCTACAAATGTTCCGCGATGATTGAACCGCAGGTGAAGGACCAGTGGTTCGTGAAGATGGCGCCGCTTGCCTCTATGGCGGTGACCGCCGTAAACAAAGGCGACGTCCGCTTCATTCCGGAATACGAGGAGAAGACTTTCCGTCACTGGATGGAAGATACGCACGATTGGAACATCAGCCGCCAAATCGTCTGGGGCATCCCTATTCCCGCATGGCACAAGGATGGCGAGTGGAAAGCGAGCGTAGAAAGTCCTGGAGATGGTTGGACTCAGGACGCCGATACGTTTGATACCTGGTTCTCTTCCGGGCAGTGGCCGCTCTTGGTGACCGGATACCCGAACGGAAAAGACGCAGGATACTACCCGACTCACTTGATGGAGACCGGGCGCGACATTCTCTTCTTCTGGGTCGCGCGCATGATTATATTCGGCCTCTATCTCGCCGACTCCGTGCCGTTCCCTACCGTGTATCTCCACGGGCTCGTAAACGATGCGAACGGGAAGAAGATGTCGAAGTCCAAAGGCAACGTCATCAATCCGCTTACGCTCACCGATAAGTACGGCACCGACGCGCTCCGCATGGCGCTTGTCGTCGGCAATACGCCGGGCACCGACCTCGCGCTTCGCGAAGACAAGGTAAAAGGCTACAAGCACTTCGCGAACAAGCTCTGGAACATCGCGCGCTTCGTGTATGAAAACGCCGAAGACGCGGATATGGACGGTGCGCTCGAAGAAGCGGATATGAAGCTTGAAAAAGAACTGGCCGATATCGTGGAGTCCGCAACCGCGAACATAGAGGGCTACCGCATATACCTCGCCGCCGAGAGCATCTACCATTATGTCTGGGACCGCTTCGCAGCCGTAATCCTCGAGGAATCGAAGCCTATACTCGGCACCCACGACGCTCCAAGCACCTTCCCTGCCGCAGCTATTGCGTCCCGAAAGACGCTTCTCATGCGCAATCTCGCAACCTGTCTCAAGCTCCT
>CAZHSZ010000014.1:5786-19415 GCA_964535425.1 uncultured Candidatus Saccharibacteria bacterium
CTCGCCTTTGTCGCCGGCATGATAGCCGTGCCGCTTGTGATGCCGCTCCAGAGCCTCTCCTGCAACGAATGGGCCATAAGCGCGTACTGGGCCTGCCATCACAGCGAGACGACGCTGCTTGGCACGAAAGTCCTTATTGCCTGGGCTGCCATAGAGGAGACGGCGAAGTACGCGCTTGCCGCCGCATTCGTGCTTTGGCGCAAGAACGCCGTGCGTAACTCGCTCGACATAGTAGCGACCATGCTCACGGTTGCGCTCGGGTTTGCGGCGCTTGAGAACACGCTCTTCCTCATACAGCCGTTCTCACAAGGCTATCTGATGGAAGCCATCGGGCTTGGAAACCTCCGCTTCATCGGCTCTACCCTGCTTCACATAGTCGCGTCTTCCGTACTCGGATTTGCGCTCGCCTTTTCGTACAAGGCGTCAATCCCTATTCGCATGCTCGCCTCCTCCATCGGACTTATCCTTGCGATTGCATTGCATGCATTGTTTAATTTTTTTATAATCGAAGGAGATGGCTCGTATGTCATCCTCGCGCTATTCACGGTGTGGACTGGCGCGGTGGCGGTATTCGCCGCATTCGAGATACTCAAATACTTCCTCTATCGAAATTTACCAAAGAACATCTGCTAATCGTATGAAAAAACCTTCCCTCTTCGAACGCCTCTCCGGTTCTTCCCCTCGCGAGGAGGAATACGATTTTGACGACGATGTCGCTCCTATGGAGTCGAACATGCGACGGACTCCCGTTTCAGGGGGCTCTCTAAGCGCGCATCCGCTCGCGTCCGAGGAACGTACCGAAGGACACCTTCCAGTAGACCTCTACCAGACGCCGACCGAGCTCGTCATTCGCACGTTTGTCGCCGGAGTACGCCCTGACGAAATGAATGTTTCCATAAGCCGCGATATGGTGGTTATCGAGGGCTCGCGCGAAGAGCGCACGGAAATCTCCGGCACCGACTATTTCAATCAGGAGCTCTTCTGGGGCACCTTTACCCGCACCATCATGCTTCCCCAGGAAGTGGACGTAGACGGCGCGCAGGCGTCCTCAAAGGACGGCCTCCTCACCATCATCCTTCCGAAGCTTGATAAGACCCGACAGACGAAGCTCAAAGTGCGTTCAAGCTAAAGATTTTTTTCCTGAAGCTCCGGAGACTGCTCTACGGTCTCCACATCAAAGCGGATGCGGCCAATCACTTGGCCGTTCGCCGTTTCTACTGAGACGCGCCACTTTCCCTCCGGTAAGCTATTACGCTCCGAGTATCCGCGATATCCCTGTGAGCGCCCGCCTGTTATGGGAAACGCCACCTTGCTTACCGTTATCCAGTCGTTCTCCTTCGTGTCATAGCGCTCCCAGCGGTGCACGACCGTACTTCCGAACTTCACCGGCGCCGCTATCGCGCTGTATGCGTATACATACGTGTTCGGAACGTGATGCACCACTGGCGTGCGCAGGTCCCACCACTCGCGCGGTGCCTCCCCCTCCACGCGGTATCCGCCGGAAATCTTCGAGAGGCTATGGTACATGCCCGCATCCTTCATTACGAGCGGTATGGGGGGTATGACTCCGAACATATAGGAGCTGGAAACCGCGATCAGTATAGCGGCGCATGCTTGAAGGATGCGTGTACGGCTTTCCTTGTAACGTGCAGTATTCAAGAGCCGGAGCGCAAGCAGGAAGAGGCCGAAGAGTACGACTGCCGCAAGCGTGCTCCAGGCAAATACAAGCGGGCCGAGCGAGCCGAGTATGAGCGGGACGCCGAAAATCGTGTATGCGTAGAGCGAGAAGAACAGCAAGGTCGTCTGGAAGACGAGATACTGCTTGTACATGCGGAAGTATTCGTTCCCTACGAACACGAGTGCGAGCACGATAAGGAACGGCCAGGAGACGGTGACGACCGAGTGCGCAGTATAGAAGACGACGAAGCCGGACAAAAGCCCGCCGAACGCGTACTGCGCCCCGAGCGGAAACAGCACCGAGAGCGTCTTCTTCCACCACGATGTACTGTCGTGGTAGTGGATGAAGATATGGGACCCGAGACAGGAGACCGCGGCAAGCGCGAGGTAGCCTATGAAGAAATAGTTTACGAGCTCTATCGGAAGCACGCCGAAGGTGAAGAAGTCGGTGAAGAACCCGAAGGCGAAGAGCGCCGCACCAAGCGGACGTTCGTTTTTGGCGGCCCAGGCGAGGACGTTATTAAAAATGCTCATTATTCCTATAGTATACGTCCGAGACTATGGGGTCGCGCAATCGGGGCTCTGTTGCCCCGCAAAGTGTGCTTGGACCCGGGCTCGAACCGGGGACCCCTTCCTCTTCAGGGAAGTGCTCTACCAACTGAGCTATCCAAGCAAGTGCAGGTATCCTAACATATCGCCCCTCGGCTTTCACTACTGCCCCAAGAGGCCCTTATATTGGTCTATAAGCGCACTAAAGTCCCCTATACCCTGTCCACCCTCCTGCGGCTGGCCTACGCTCTGAAGCATGCCCAGATACGGCTCCAGGAACTTCGCGGAGAAGTAGAAGGACACGACGATGAGCAGGGCCCAGATAGCCATTTTCAGTATCCCGCCTATGATGGCGTCCCGGCGTATCCGCTTGAGGAGCTTATTGTTCTCACGGGTGAGGATGAGCATCTCCTCTATCTGGTCGCTCATGCTGCCGTTGTCGGTCGTGTCCATTTCCATACGCACAGTATACCTTGGTGCCCCCGCCACGAGACGCGATTACGCATTCGATCACACATAAATTTCTGCTGAAATTTTGTGCGACCCCGTCTCAGTGCCTGCGCACTTCCGACCTTCGACTCGTGGCAGAGAGCCGGAAATCCGCTACGCATATTTCTGTGCCCCCGCCACGAGTCGAACGTGGATTGCCTCGTTAGGAGTGAGAAGTTCTATCCATTGAACTACGGGGGCGAAGTGAGGGAATAAAAAATCGATAGATTTTCTTATTCTCCGAACGAGCCGCTACATAGGTGCAAGTAACCCATACGGCGGCGTTCGGACGAAACTACCTTAGCACAAAACCGGCCGCATTAAGCGGCCGGTTTTGGTTTCTACTACTAGACTTCAGTCGTTGCTTGTCCGATACCGAGAAGCTGCGAAAGGCGTCCTTTATCAAAGCCGATGGTCATCTCGTCTCCGATGAAGATGACCGGTACGCCCATCTGGCCGCTCTTATCAATCATTTCCTGGCGCTTAGCAGGGTCTGCGGCGACATTGAATTCCGTGTACGCGACATTGTTTGCCGCGAAGAATTCCTTGCTCATCTGGCAGAAGTGGCACGTAGGGGTCGAGTAGATGGTGACTGTTTTATCCATGGTTATTTCGTTTAGGTCCCGCCAGTATATCACCTGGAGTTATCCACAGATACCTGGGCCACAATATGTGCGAAATACGGGAATCGAACTCCTGCCTCAGCCGAGCGGAACGAAAAGCTCTGGGAGAGCTTTTCGTCGGTTCTATGTTTTGTGCGGGATACGAGAATCGAACTCGTGCCTCAACCGAGGGAATGAGATGACGTGGGGCGTCATCTCATCGTCCTGCCACAACTATGTGCGAAATACGGGAATCGAACCCGTGCCCCAACCTTGGGAAGGTCGTGTTCTGCCACTAAACCAATTTCGCGGTTTTAAAACTTCAACCAGCTAAAGAGACGGTCCCACCAATTCCCTTTCGGGACTACTTCGCCCTCCTCCGCCGGTACGACGATGATAACCTCTTCACCCGCACGCGCAACTCCGTACGTCTCGCGTATGGAGGCCTCTTGGCCGCGCTCCGTATTCAGGTCCGCGATGTTCTGCCGGAGCGTCTCTTCGCGTGCGGTCAAGGCCGCAAGCTGGCGCTTACTGTCTTCGGCCGCATGCCGCGCCACCTCTTCCTTCCGGAAAATCCCCCAGAAGAGGAACAAGAGCCACAAGAGAAGCAGGATGAGACCTCCTGCTATCAGGTATTCGCGCGTCGTGACTTTTTTCCTGCGCATCATGCTACGCAGTATAGCAACACGTTCCTTAGATTGACTTGGCGCCACGACAGAGAGCGACAGAGAATGGCCCAGATGCGAGGCGCGAGTGAGGAGCGAAGCGAGCCGTACAAAGAGTACGGTGAGTGAGCACCGGAACTCGCAACAAAGCAGATGGGCTATTATCTGTCGCTTTCTTGGACCATCTTCATGAAAACGTCTTCGGGGATGTCTACCCGGTTCTTATCGAACTGCGCGCGATGCTTCTTTCCTTTCTTCTGCTTTTGGAGGAGCTTGTTCTTGCGGGAGACGTCGCCTCCATAGAGATAGCCGGTCACATCCTTACGGACCGCCGAGAGCGTGCGCGAGGAAATGATGCGGCCGAGCGCCTGTGCCTGGATTTTCGTCACTTGAAGCTGCTTCGGGAGTATCTGATGGAGCTTCTCCACCATGCGCTCGCCTTCTTCCTGCACGCGGCGCCGGGAAATGATGCGCGCGAACGCCGGCACCTCTTCTTCAGCGACGAGTATGTCGAGCTTCACCACGTCGGCAGGGCGCGCCGGCAGGAGCTCATAGGAAAGCGAGGCGTAGCCTGAAGAGACGTTTTTGACGCGGTCGAAGAACCCGCGCATAAGTTCCCGGAGCGGCATCTCGGCTGCAAGCTCGATGCGGCCGTCAGCGTACGCGTGCGTATTGCCCACGATGGCTTCGTGGTCGTGCAACAGCTGTATCAATCCCGAGAGTGCGTCCGGCGGCGTAATCAAAATGACGTTCGCCCACGGCTCCTCCACGGACTCTATCTCGCCGAACACGGGAAACTTCGACGGCGTGTAGATGGTTTCCCGCTTCCCTTTCGAGTCCGTGACGATGTACTCGATGGTAGGGATCGTGACGACAAGTGAGAGTGAGAACTCGCGGCGCAGGCGCTCCGTGACGATTTCAAGATGAAGCATGCCGAGGAACCCGCAGCGGAATCCGCGGCCCAAGACGCCGGACGACTCTTCCTCAAACGAGAGCGAGGAGTCGGAAAGTCGCAGGCGCTCAAGCGCCTGCTTGAGGTCGTTCAGACTGTCCTGGCTTTCAGGGTATACGGATGCCCAAACGACCGGGCGAGGCCGCGCAAACCCGCCCAAGGCCGGCAAAACGCCCCGCTCAGCGCCTATCGTGTCGCCCACGGCGACCACGCCCGGCTCCTTGATGCCGGTCACGATATAGCCGATTTCGCCCGCAGAGAGGGTTTCGGCAGGAGTCTCGCCCGGGGTGAAGATGCCGGTTTCAAGCGACGTGAAATGCGCGTCCGCCGCATGGAATTTGAGCGCCTGTCCCTTCTTCACCGCTCCGTCGAATACGCGCACATATACGACGATGCCGCGGTGGGTCGAGTACGAAAAGTCGAAGATGCTCGCGCGCGGCTCGTCACTCTCGGAGGGGCGCGGAGCCGGCACGCGCTCGACGATTGCCTGGAGGAGTTCTTCCACTCCTTCTCCCGTGCGGCCCGAGACTGCAAGCACGGTGTCTGAGGAGACACCGAGCAGATGCGCAAGCTCTTCCTTCACCTCGTCCGGGCGCGCGGCCGGCGCGTCTATTTTTGAAATGGCGGGAATGATGACGCAGCCTGCGGCCTTCGCCATCGAGAGCGTGGTCAAGGTCTGCGCCTGCACGCCCTGGGTTGAATCCACGAGCAGGATGACACCTTCCACCGCGGTAAGCGCGCGCGAGACTTCGTACGCGAAGTCGATGTGGCCCGGAGTGTCGATGAGATTCAGTACGTAGGCGTTCCCGTCCTTGGCTTTGAAGTTCATCCGCGCCGGCTGCATCTTAATGGTGATGCCGCGCTCGCGCTCGAGGTCCATGGAATCGAGCACCTGATCGCGCATCTTGCGCGCTTCTATGGTGCCCGTGCGCTCAAGCATGCGGTCGGCAAGCGTCGACTTGCCGTGGTCGATGTGCGCAATGATGCTGAAGTTTCTAATATGCATACGAAATTAAAAAACGCGACCAGAGGCCTCAGATACTAGGCGCGGGAAAACGAGGCGCGCAGACGTACACCGAGTACGGCGAAGCGACTCGTTGGGACCCGCAACGACGTAGATGAGGTCTCTGTTCGTGTTTTTAAGAATGTGGGTGGTCATTGAGGGCAGTACCCGACGGTGCGAGCGCCTTTGAAAGCGTTATCTTGCGGAGCGATTCATAGAGGTCCTTGAACTCGCGGTTTTCCAAGAGGATAAGCACCGAAGCGGATACGGCTAGACCCACGATACCAGCTGTTGCGCCTTGCGTGAAGACTGCCCATAACGTGGCCAGCGGTGCGATATTTCCAAGTACGGCGAGCACTCCGTAGGACGCAAACCCGCCCATAATGCCCGCAGCAGCGCCCTCAAACAGGGGCCGGAGCAAGTTTTTTGCGACGCCCGGTGCCACATCCCGGAGCGTAACGAGTGCAATGACACCCATAAGTATCTGTCCGAGCGTCGCCCCGAGCGCGATGAAGACTACGGATGAGCCGGGAATATCCTCGATGCGCAGCAACGCTTCGACGAAGTACCGCATCGTGATGCTCGCTTCGGAAAGCGCGAGGAATACGTACGCGCCGAGAACGGAGAGTACGAGCCCGGCTATCTGGATGATGAACGGGTTCCATGAGCGGCGCGCGGCATAGAAGGCACGGGACGCGAGCAGCACGAAGCCTTGCGCGGAAAGCCCGATGACGAGCACGCCGAGAATTGCTGCAGTGAGGCGCGTCGCATCCCAATCGAACGCGCCCGTGCCGAAAATAACGCGCACGAGGTGGGCGCGAAGCACGATGGTGAGCACCGCGACCACGGAGGACCAGAAGATGAGGTGCCGGCCGGCAGCAGTCAAAGTCTCCCGGAACGCGTCGTCACGCTTGCCACGCGCCTCTTCGGAGAGTACCGGGAACGCCGCGGTCGCATAGGAGGCACCAATGAGTGCAAGCGGCACCGCCTCGAGATTCCCGGCGAGCGTGAAGACGGATACGGCGCCCTCGCTCGTGCGCGACGCAAGCATGGTGAGAAGAAGCGTCGTAAGAGCGCCCAAGGAAAGCGCGAGCGAGCGCGGCACCGAGTCGCGCACGATGGACCATATAATTTTCTTTGAAGGAACGACGAGCTTCGGAAATACTCCCGCATGCATGACGACCGGAATATGGATGAGGAGATGGAGGAACGCGCCAAGCACTACGCCCATGCCGATTCCGATAAGCCCGAATACCGGGTAGAGCGCGAGCGCGCCGAAGATGATGCCGAGGTTGTAGAGGACCGGCGAGAGCGCGAAAAGAACGAAGCGGCGATGCACCTGCGTAACGCTTGTCAAAATTCCGGAGAGTCCAAGAAGAATCGGCTGGAGCAAGAGAAGCTCGGAGAGGAGTATGAAGCTTGTCCGGTCGGGAGACGTGGCGAAGTCCGGGAAGAGCGCGAACATAATGCTCGGCATAAGTATGGCGAGGAAAAGGGCGATGACTCCCCCGCCGATAAGCAGGAAGGAAACCGCGTGCGAGAGAAGACGCTTCGTTTCTTCTTTTTGCGCGCCGGCGATGCGCGGGATAAGCACGTACGCGGACACTAAGGACGCTACGAGCGCGAACACCAAGTCCGGAATGCGGAACGCCGCGTAGTAGAGGTCGAGGGTCGCGCTTGCGCCGAAGGCATGCGCGAATATGCGGTCGCGAAACAGCGCGAGTATTTGGGACACGAGCGTCAGGCCCGCCAATAAGTACGCGGCCTGATGCAGGCCGCGTACTGAGGATGAGAGGGACTTCAATATGCCTTGCACCATTTGCCCTATTGTAGCAAAGGAGCATCAAAAAACTCCACCCGCCTTTCGGCGGGTGGAGTTTTAAGAAGAAGTCTTACTGCTTAGGAGCTGCTGCGGGTTCCGTGACCGGAGGGGTCGGAATGCCGAGCGACTTCATGCGAGCTGCAGGGAACGGATTCTTGCCTGCCTCAAGCGATGCGATGTCAGGCGCAACTGCCGCCGCGTTCTCCGGAGAGAATGCCGCGATGGCGCGGAACTGCTCGAGCGCTTCAGGGTATTTGCCCTGCATCGAGTACATTGCGCCGAGGAAGAAGCGGGCGTTCGCGTACTGCGGATTGATTTCAACCGCGCGCGCAAGAGCGGCGATAGCACCCTGTACGTCTCCCGTTCCGGAACGAAGGATACCTACCTGGAAGAGTACGGCCGGTTCGTTCGGAGCGAAGTACGCTGCCGCTTCCGCAGCCTGGAGCGCCTCGCTCGCCTTTCCGAGCTGTATTTCAAGCTGGGAGAGGAGGAGGATTGCCGGGATGTAATCACGCTTCAGGTTTACGGAAGCGAGAAGGCGTTCTTCCGCTGCCGCGCCGCTGTTCTTCCCGATTTCAAGCTGGGAAATCACGTACGGAAGTACCGGGCTTGCAGGGTTCAGGGCGATGGCGCGCTCGAATGCGCTCTTCGCGCTCTCATAAGAGCCGGCGATGCCAAGTGAGGCGACGCTCTGGTACACCGTGCCGAGCACGACCCAGTTCTGGTAATCGTTCGGGCCGAGCTGCGTTGCGGCGAGTCCCGCGTTTACGGCACCCGAGAGTGCTGCCTGGAACTGCTGCTGCGCGACGCTTGCGGAGAGGGTCGTGTCGTTTGCGATGCGGCGCATGCGCTCGATGCCTGCCGCGGCTGAGAGCTGGTAAGCGCGTTCGCTTGGAGCGAAGGTTACCGAGCGGGCGACGGCTGCGTCCGCAGCGTCAACGTTGCCGGTAGAGAGCGCCTGAGCCGCTTCCCCGTACGCTGAGCTTGCCATGTAGCGGCCGAGCACGACGTAGATAGCCGCGACGGATGCAAGCAGCATGAGCGTCATGAGGAAGACGATGGCGAAGCCGACGCGAGGATTTTTCGAGAACACGATTCCCCAATCAAGACGTCCCTTGCCGTAGCGGAGCGACGAGATGAAGAGACCGGTAAACAAGAATCCGAGTGCGACCACGACGACTCCCGGAGCCGCAAAGAACAGTGCGACGAGAACGTACGCAGCGCCCGTGAAAGAGGCGAGCGATACGAAGCGCATGAACGTGTCCTGCGGAAGGCGGAACAAGAGCGCACGGACTCCCGAGTAGAGGAAGAATCCGATGAACACGAGCCAGGCGAGGACGCCGACGATACCGGTCGTAATGAAGGACGTAGGGATAGAACCGATGCCTGAAGCGAAGTCGACGTTCCAGAATACCGTGTCATTCAACGCGCGGTCCTTGTACTTCAACCACTGCTCCCCGAAGGTGCTTGGGCCGGAGCCGAAAAGCGGCGAGGAAGCGTAGGTATGGCTGCCTACATCAAAGGTGGACTGCCAGGATGGGCGGACATCGATGACATTAATACCGAGAGACGCGGCGATTGAGTTGCCGATGGTTGCGCCTCCGATAAGGAAGAAGAGGGATACGAGGAGGGTGACCAATGGTGCGCCGAGTGAGCGGGCTTCGCCCCCTGCATCAGCGGAATCTTCGTCAGCCGACATCGTAGAGACACCTTCAAGGTCTGCGTCGGAACCTGCAGAGCGGCGGCGCATAATGGCTTCAATAAAGAGGCCGAGCGATACGAGGCCGACCAGTACCCAAACGAGTACGGCGTTTGCGAGCACGACGAGCGCCAAGCCCGCGGCAATCGCGACCCAGAGCGCTATCTTCACTTTCTGTGAGAGCGAGAGGAAGCGCATCGCGAGAAGCGACATCACGATGCCAAGGCCCGCGACAAAGCCGAGGTCGGAGAACGAACCGACGAGGTTCGTCACTGCCGAGACCGGCGCGCCGCTCTTTGCCGCGATAATGAATCCTACCTGCGCAAGCACTACGACGGCGTAGGTTGCACCGAGCGCCTTATAGAAGAGCGCGTAGTGCGATGCCTGGCGAAGCGCGAGCGCCGCAAGCGTTGCGAGCACTGCCATGATGAGCACGAAGCCGAGCGTGTCGGTCTCGAACTCAACGCCGAATAATGCCTGCATCTGGTTTACGCCGGAGAACAGGGTCGAGATGCCGTACGCAAGCGGTACGAGCCACACGGTCCCAAGAAGGGCGAGCGGCGGAAATACGATGTTGCCCCGAACCAAACGCGCAATAATGTATGCGATGAGCGCAACGAGTGCGCCGGTCGCAAGAATTGATACCTTAGTCCCGAATAACGAGACGGTGTTGCCCGGAATAAGCGCTACGGTGGATAGGAACGCGACGGCCGCGAGTATCCACACGGTGGCGGAGTCGAACGAAAAACGCTTCATCGAAGGTGTGTCCTGCATATATGTCCTTGAAAGTGCCCGTTGGTAATGGGTCAAGTATACCCCATTCGATATGCGTCAATGGGAACTATGCCGGAAAGTACGGTGGATATGGGGAAAGCGAACACCCGCCGTGAGGCGGGTGTATCGCATTTGGTGCGCTGGTCCGGTAAGCCGAATTCTGTCGTTGGACAGTCATTTATCTAGGACCGCCGTTGCCGACGGCCTCAAGCGGCACTCCCCCTTGCGGGGGCACGGCCTTGCACAGAGGTAAGGATTTTGCCGTTTCAGCCTGTAGGTTTCCCTTCAGGCTCACCCAGCACTAACGAATGTTAGTGCTGGGTGTTCCCGCGCTTTCGCTTGGGAACGTCTCTGTTCGCACCTCGCGCCTTACGGCGGACGGGGGTTACCCGCTACCCTGCTGCAGCTTGCGCTGCCTGTGTTCGGACTTTCCTCTCCCCGGAAAACCGGAGAGCGACTGCCTGTACCAGCACCACCTAATTATACCACAGGTTTAACGAAGAGGAAGTGCAAGCGTCGTGCCTACCGTCCAGCCGCGCGCCGCTCCTGTGCCCGAGCGCGTTTCAAGCACATAGCGCACGGGAAGCGGCGGATGCACGGCTTCCGGGTACGTCTCCGGACTGAGCGCATGCTCGATACCGACGATAGTGCCGTCGTCAGAAAGCCAAAATACGTCGATGGACACCTTCATGTCCTTCATCCAAAAGCCGTAGTCGCCCTTGTCGGGAAATACGAACAGCATGCCGTAGTCTTCCGGTATCTCGGTCCGTCCGGAGAGCCCTTGTTCGCGCGCCGCAGGCGTGTCTACTCTCTCAATATGCGCGAGCGAATACGGCGGACGGCTCAGTGCGAAAAATATAAGTATCCCCGCGAGCACAAGCGCACCGCCGGCGAGGAGTATGCTTCGCATTACGCAAGAAGTTCGAGTACGGCGAGCGCCGCCTCCTTTCCCTTATTGGTCTCTCCGGTTGAGCGTATCTGCGCCTGTTCGAGCGTATTGGTCGTAATGACGCCAAAGGAAATGGGGACGAAGTGGTCGAGTGTAAGGCGCATAAGGCCGTCGGCGGTCGCGGTCGCGATGTAGCGGTCGTGCTCGGTGTCCCCTTTTATCACGCAGCCGATCGCGATGATGCCGTCGGGCTTGCGCTCCTTGATGAGTTTGAGGCAACCGTACGGAAGCTCAAACGAGCCCGGTACCCGGAGCACGGTTACGTTCTCATCTTTCACGCCCCACTCCTTGAGGGTCGCACGCGCCCCTTCGAGCATCGGCTCCGTGATGTCCGTATTAAAGGAAGAAACGACAATGCCGATACTAAGCCTTGAGCCGTCTTTTGCCTCCCGTGCCTTTTGATATTCTCCGCGCTGCATTAGGGGAAACTGTAGCATAATTCTTGACCTCGTGATGGCGGGCCCAGAAGTCCGTCTCGAGATTCACCTCATCCCCTTTTTTGAGAAGCCCGAGATTCGTGTGGGCGAGCGTATACGGAATGAGCGCCACGGTGAGCGTGTCCGCGTTTTGCTTTGCGATAGTAAGGGAGGCGCCGTTTACGGCGACTGAGCCGTGGAGCGCTACCTGCTTCCTGAGCGCCTTCGGAATGGAAATCGTAATCAGGGTCGAGGCTCCCTGTGCGCGTATTGCGGTCACTTTTGCGCGCGAGTCCACATGTCCCTGGATGAGGTGGCCATCGAGGAGGTCGGAGAGCTTGAGCGCGCGTTCGAGATTCACAAGCTTCCCCTGCGCAAACGACCCGCCAGTGGTTTTCTTCAGGGTCTCAGGCATCAGCTCCGCTTCGAAGGTTTTGGAAGTCGTGCCGATAACCGTGAGGCATATGCCGTCAACGGCGACACTCTGCCCTTTAGAAAGCTTCCATCCTGCAGGTTTTTCTACGGATATGACGCGATTCTTCTCGCGCATCGTTGCGCTTCGTATCGTTGCCGTTTTTTGTACGATGCCGGTAAACATGCGTGTTTAGAGTTTGAAATGCGCACGCGCCGCGGCGATGTCGTTTTCGACCGCCTCCTTGAGCGCTTCTTCGGTATCGAACCGCTCCGAATCACGAAGCTTGAGTTCAAGGGTGACCGTTATCTCCTTGCCGTACAAGTCGCCTGAAAAGCGGAAAAGGTGCGCCTCGAGGATGTGGCGCGACTGGTCGGCATAGGCGACTGCCGGATACTCCTGCCCTTCGCTTACCACGCGGGCGACGTAGATGCCTGATACGTCCGTATCGGCGAGCAGGATGTTTGCCGTCGGATAGCCAAGGAGCGCTGCTTGCCGACTCCCTCCCGTGACCGTGCCTTTGAATTCCATAATGCCCACACTGTACTCCTATCTGAAATACCCCACCAGCTCGTCCTCGATGTGGTAGTGGTGAAGCTGTTTTTTAAGACGGTTCTCTATCGGAATGTCTGTTGGATGGAATCCGGGCTTGAAGTACGAGAACCAATACTTCAAGACGAGCGCGTAGACGCCGCGCCGGCCGATAAGGTATCCGATACCCTTATGCCACACGTTCCAATTAAAGAGGAGCTTTTTCGCGGCAAGGAAATCAATAAGGCAGCGTGCGTGCGCAATCGCAAACGCGATACTTACCCATGCGCCGGTAAAGAACCGGGTGAGGTATCCGCCGCCTATGGCCCGGTACAAATCGATTGCGGTTGAGCGGTGCTCCACTTCCTCGATACAGTGCCAGCTCCATACGCGGTCCATGCGCTCGTCCGTGTCCTCGCCTTCGAGAATGCCGATATCGAGAATCTGCTTCGAGTAGGTCGCCGTGAAGTGCTCGATGATGGTGCAGGTGACAAGCCGCATCTTGAGCGTCATCCGGCGCTCGAAGAAATCGAGAAGTTTCTTCGTTTCCGCACAGTGCTTCGTCGCCGGAAGCCCGATGGAATCGAGGTAGTTGTTGTACGCGTCATGCATGCGCGCATGCGCAAGCTCCTCATGCATGAGCGTCTGTGCCTCTTTTTTGAGGTGCTCATCCTCCACCCGCTTCGCCGCCTCCTCTACCGCACGCACGATGAATCGCTCGCCCTCGGGCACGGTCGCCGAGCTCGTATTGAAGGCGAACGTAAGGAGCGCATTGTCCTTGAACCACCACTCGCGTATCGGTACTCCGGCTTTCGTGAGCGCTATCGCGTGCTTACTTTCCCGTTCGTTGATGACCGGTTCAATCATGGTAATAGTATAAACCCGAGTGGAGGCGGAGAGATGTGTCCTGCGAAGACGCAGGCACGCATCGGTCACGGATATTTTCCTGCTGGAAAATTCCGCGACCCCGCCTCGGCCTCGACAGGCCTGCGGCCTTCGAATCTCTCCGTCCTCCGGCCATAACGCAGAAATCGCAAGCATCCCATGCTTGCGATTTTGCTATGGCGGTGAAATTATAGCCTTTGCTCG
>CAZHSZ010000015.1:0-18802 GCA_964535425.1 uncultured Candidatus Saccharibacteria bacterium
AGGGTAAGCAGGGCTACTTCCGCCAGAACCTTCTCGGTAAGCGCGTCGACTACTCCGGCCGCTCCGTGATCGTGGTGGGTCCTGACCTTGAGCTTGATGAATGTGGTCTCCCGAAGCACATGGCTCTCGAACTCTTCCGCCCGTTCGTCATCGCAGGACTTTTGTCCCGCGAACTCGCGTTCAACATTCGCGGCGCAGGACGCTTGATTGAAGACGGCGTACCGGAAGTCTGGGAAATCCTCGAAGAGGCGATTAAGGGCAAGCACGTTCTCTTGAACCGCGCACCGACGCTTCACCGCCAGGGTATCCAGGCATTCCGTCCTCGTCTTATCGAAGGCGACGCCATCCAGCTCCACCCGCTCGTCTGTCCTGCCTTTAACGCGGACTTCGACGGCGACCAGATGGCTATCCATGTGCCGCTCTCAGAAGAGGCGCAGTGGGAAGCGAAGAACGTGATGAGCGCGAACAAGAACATCCTGAAGCCGGGTTCGGGCGAAATGATCGTTATGACCCAGAAGCCGCTCGACATCGTGCTTGGCGCTTACTGGCTCACTAAGGACGTTCCGGGCGCGAAGGGCGAAGGGAAGTACTTCCAGAGCCCGAACGCCGCAATCCTCGCGAAGGATTACGACGTTATCGATATCCGCGCGAAGGTATTCGTGCTGCCGATGAAGGATAAGGAGAAGTACGCATCCTTTGACGGAAAGGCGTTTGAGACTACGGTCGGCCGCCTCCTCTTCAACACGGTGCTTCCAAGCGACTATCCGTTCGTGAACGAACCGATTACGAAGAAGGTGCTCTCCGCAATCATGAGCGACTGTATGATCCGCTACGGCATCGATTCGATTCCGGGCATCGTAAACAAGGTGAAGCGCTTCGGCTTCGAGTACGCTACCCGCTCAGGCGTGTCCTGGAGCCTTGACGACGTGTCCGTTCCGGAAGGAAAGGCAAGCGTTATCGATGTAGCGCGCGAAAAGGTGACGAAGATCGAAAGCGATTTCCGCGACGGTCTCTTGTCCGCTGAGGAAAAGCGCCGCATGGTAATCGAAATCTGGCACGGCGCGAAAACCGAAGTGGAAAAGCTTGTCGAAGACGCGCTTGATCCGAAGGGTTCCGTGCATGACATGGTGCGCTCGGGCGCCCGTGGTTCCATCGGAAACCTCACCCAGATGGCCGGTATGAAGGGTCTTATCCAGAACACGGCCGGCGATACCATCGAAGTGCCTATCGTGTCTTCGATGACTGAAGGCTTGAACCCCGTTGAGTACTTCATGAGTACTCACGGTGCACGTAAGGGTCTCACCGACACCGCGCTCGGTACCGCGCGCGCAGGCTACCTCACGCGCCGCCTCTTCGACGTTGCGCAGGACTCCATCGTTACGGAAACGGACTGTGGCGCGAAGCGTGGCATCGAAATCCGCCGCATCTCGCCGAACGGCATCAAGATTGATTTCGCGGAAGCGATTCGCGGACGCACGCTCTCTGAGCCGGCCGGCTCGTTCAAGCGCGGCCAGTATCTCTCTGCGGAAGATTCCCGCGCGATTAACGCCGACGCATCCGTCGTCACCGTATCGGTACGCTCGCCTATGGCTTGCGAAACCCGCTACGGCATCTGTGCCGCGTGTTACGGTATGGACCTCACTACCCAGCAGGTCGTCGACCTCGGCGAGGCAGTCGGTACGGTTGCCGCCCAGGCAATCGGTGAACCGGGAACGCAGCTCACGATGCGTACCTTCCACGCCGGAGGTACGGCGTCCGTAGGCGGCGACATCACCCAGGGTCTTCCGCGCGTCGAAGAAGTCTTCGAAAAGCGTTCGCCGAAGAATCCTGCAGTCGTGTCGAAGACCGACGGTATGGTGGTTGAAATCCGCGAAGAAGGCCGCGAGAAGGTCATCATCGTCGCTCCGGAAGCGGGGCAGACGGCGAAGAAAGTCGGTCGCGGAAAGAAGCCGGTGGACGGCGCCGCAATCGAATATCCGGTCGTCTATCCTCGTATGGCGCTCGTGAAGGCAGGTGACGCGGTCAAGCGCGGCCAGCTCATCACGGACGGTTCCGCAGACCTCGATGAACTCTTCGAGTACGCCGGACGCGCCGCAGTACAGGAATACATCATCGCGGAAACGTCGAAGATTTATGAGCTCCAGGGCGCAAGCGTTTCCCGCAAGCACCTTGAAGTCGTGGTCAAGCAGATGTTCTCTCGCATGAAGATTACGGACGCGGGCGACTCCGACTACTCGGTCGGCGACGTCATGGAAGACTGGGAATACACCGCAGCCGTGAAGGAAGCGGAAGCGGAAGGAAAGATGCCGGTAAAGGCGCGCGACATGGTGCTCGGCATCAAGGAGTCCGCGCTCTCGCGCCGTTCGTTCCTCTCTGCCGCATCCTTCGAGCAGACCACGAAGATACTCATCGGTGCCGCTTTGAAGGGCTCGGTGGACACGCTCCGCGGACTCAAGGAAAACGTCATCCTTGGACGCCTTATCCCTGCTGGTACCGGCTTTGCGGGTTCCAAGAAGCGCATGGCTATCGAAGCCTTGCAGAGTGCGCGCAATACGCGCCTTGCCGCTGAGGCGGATGAGCGTGCTGAAGTTGCTGAACGTGCACTTGAATCAGCAAAATAGGCCCCTTTGGGAAGTAGCATAGTGTAAAGAAAAGCCGCCCGAATGGGCGGTTTTTCTATTGCTTGGGCGCGGCAAAAACGTTCGCGGCCGCTTCCTTTCGGAGAGCGGCCGCAATAGTTCAGCGAGAGAGACGAGCAAGACGGGCGTCTACGTAGCGGGCGATAGCGACCGCCGAACCGATGACGCTCAGCGCCACCAGCGCCAGTGCGAAACCCCAGTTGCCCGACGCAAAACCCGCCGTACTCACCATCGCTAGAAGTATAGTGATGAGGAGCGTGAAGGCGAGCGTTACAAAAGGCGCGGAGTCCTCCGCATTGCTTCTCGGAACGTCACTTCCATTGGCCATCGTTGCCTCCTATGGCTAGCCAGTTAGTGATAAGAATATTATAGAACATATTTACTCTTAAATCAAGTTATCCAAAAGCTAGCAACCATAGGGTAAAAGCCGTAAGCTACATACATCATGGCTGCAGATACGGTAGAGCAAATAAAGGCTAAATTGAGCGTCGTAGACGTTATTTCGCCCTACGTGAAGCTTGCGAAAGCCGGTAAGTACTACCGGGGCCTTTCGCCGTTCAACAAGGAGAAGACCCCGTCGTTCTATGTGAATCCGGAACGCGGGACTTACTTCTGCTTCTCAAGCTCGCAGGGAGGAGACGCGTTCACCTTCATTGAAAAGATGGAGGGCGTCGACTTCAAGGGTGCACTCAAAATCCTGGCCGAGAAAGCCGGGGTGGAATTGGTGTATGAAAAAAAGGGCGGGGATGGGGGAAAGGCGGACCGCCTCCGGGAAGCAGTGGCGCGCGCAGAGTCGTTCTTTGCTCGTAATCTCGATGAGAAGGGAACGGCATACCAGTACGCGATAGGGCGCGGACTGACTAAAGAAACGATTGCGGCGTGGAATCTCGGGTTTGCGCCTGACGGATGGCGTACGCTTCTTGAAGAGTTGTCTGCTGCTGGATTCACGATTCCGGAGCTTCTTGCCGCCGGCCTTATAAAGGAGGCGGATGGGAAGCCGGGCACGTACTACGACCGATTCCGGAACCGCCTCATGTTCCCGATAAAGGACGGGGCGGGGCGCACGGTCGCGTTCACGGGCCGCGCGCTTTCGCCTGACGACCAGGCGAAGTATCTGAATTCTCCGGAAACTGAGCTCTTCAAGAAGTCCCAGGTACTCTTCGGGATGCATACGGCAAAGGACGCGATACGCACGCGAGGATTCGCGCTTCTCGTAGAGGGTCAGTTCGACCTCATCCTCCTGCATCAGATAGGGTTCACGAACACGATTGCGCTCTCAGGCACCGCGCTTTCAAGCGAGCACTTGGCGCTCATCAAACGCTATGCGGACAACCTCATGCTCGCGCTTGATGCCGACCGCGCGGGACTCGCCGCAAGCGCAAAGAACGCGTATGCGGCGCTCCGAAGCGGGATGCGGGTGAAGGCGGTACGGATGCCGCTCGGGAAGGACCCTGCGGACCTCGCGAAGGAAACCCCGCAGGACTTCGTGCGCCGCGTCTCAGAGTCGGAGCCCATCATCGAGTTCTTCCTCTCCGTCTTGTCCGCAAGCGAGAAGGATCAGCATCGTCTTGTCATTGCGGTCGAGCGTGTAGTGCTTCCCTTGATCTCGGGCATGAGGAGTTCCATGGAGCAGGAGCACTTTATCGCGGTTGTAGCGCGCCACCTCGGTTCATCCGCCGAAGCCGTACGCGCGTCCGTACCGAAGGGGAATGCGCTTCCGGAAGATGTCATCGAGGAGCCTCGCGCGCCTTCGCCTGTGGCGAAGGAAGTGGCGGGTGCGGACCGCGCGCTCCTCATCCGCGCGGCTATCGCCGTCTATCCTGAAACACCCCTTGCAAAACGGCTCAGAGACGAGTACGCTCGAATAATCGGTCCGCTTCCGTCTGAAGAACAACTTCCGGAACGCGCCCTTTTTGAGGCCGGACTTCTCTTCGGAGAGACGCCTACACCTGAAGCGGGAGATGATGTGCTTCGTGCTCTCGAACGAACCGTCCTCGCGGACGAGCTGCGCAGCGCTACGATGCGCTTGCGTCAGGCGGAATCCGCAAAAGATGAGGAATCGGTACGTAAAATACTGAACGAGTGTAAGGACATTTCCACCCGTCTTGCGACGCTTGGCTGATTATCAATTTCAACATACCTCTCTATGGCTTCATCCAAAAAGACAAAGAAGAAAGTCGTTTCAAAAAAGAAGCCCGTAGCTTCGAAGAAAAAATCCGGTAAAAAGCCGGTAAAGAAAACCGGTAAAAAAATCGCGAAGAAACCCGTTGCAAAGAAGAAGGTGATGAAGAAAGCGGTTGCCAAGAAAATGAAGGCGATTGTCAAAGTCGCCGCAAAGGGCGCAAAAGCGAAAGCGGCGGGAGAAAAGGCAGGGAAGGCGGAAGCGCTCATCGTAAAGGGCAAGGAGCGCGGCTACATCACCTACAGCGAAATTCTCAAGGAATTCCCGCACATCGAGGACAACATCTCCTTCCTCGACGAGCTCTATGAGCGCTTCTCGACCGCAGGCATCGACATCCTCGAAGGCGGCATGCTCGAGGATACGACCGACCAGTACCTTGCGACCCGCAATATCAAGGGACGCGAGTCAGGAAGCTACGACTCCATCCAGATTTATCTTCGTGAAATTGGCCAGTACCCGCTCCTGACCGCAAGCGAAGAGCGCGAGCTCGCCAAGCGCATCGACGCGGGAGATGATGAGGCACGCAATATCCTTGCACGTTCGAACCTCCGCCTCGTGGTGTCTATCGCGAAGAAGTACGTGGGCCGCTCGCCGGACCTTACGCTTCTTGACCTTATTCAGGAAGGAAACCTCGGCCTCTTCAAGGCGGTCGATAAGTTCGACTGGAAGAAGGGATTCAAGTTCTCCACCTACGCGACGTGGTGGATCCGCCAGGCGATTACGCGTGCGCTCGCCGACCAGTCCCGCACCATCCGTATTCCGGTGCACATGGTCGAAACTATCGCCAAGTACAAGCAGGTATCGCGCCGCCTCTCGCAGGCGCTTGGCCGCGATCCGCAGCCGGAAGAAGTGGCGGTAGAAATGGGCATCGAAGTAGACAAGGTGTACCAGATTGAGAAAATCAATCAGGACACCCTCTCGCTTGAGAACCCAATCGGCAGCGATGACGATGAGAAATCAACGCTTGGCGACTTCATCGCCGACGACAAGATTCCGTCCCCGATTCAGGAATCCTCAGAACGCATCCTCGCCGAACAGGTCCGCGACATTCTCGATGACCTCTCTCCAAAGGAACGCAAGATTCTTGAAATGCGCCACGGCCTACTCGACGGCATTTACCATACCCTTGAGGAAGTGGGTAAAGAGTTCGGCGTCACGCGCGAACGCATCCGCCAGATTGAAGCGAAGGCTCTCGAGAAAATCAGAACTCATGACAAATCCCGCCGCCTCCGCTCCTATTAATTGATTTCAAAAAGACCTCTCGCGAGGTCTTTTTGTTTTACCGATTCGATTATACTGGTCTGACTATGATTCAACTGCCGCGTCTGCGGCGCGGGACTAAGCCGTATCAAGACGCCGTGAAAGCGGTGCGCGCGCTCGTGCATGCGCGCCTTTCGTACTGGAGTGCGGTGTATGGCATTGCCTACGGGAAGGTAGCGATACGAAAGCAAAAGACCCGGTGGGGAAGCTGTTCGAAGAAGGGGAACCTGAACTTCAACTACCGCCTTGGCTTCCTGCCCGCCGAGCTTATGGACTATGTCATCGTGCACGAGCTCTGCCACATAGCCGAGCACAACCACGGACCGAAGTTCTGGGCGCTCGTAGGACAGTCATTTCCTGCGTATAAAGCACTTCGTGCTCGTCTTCATACCTACCGATTTTAAGGGGAGTAATTTTACGCAAAGCGTAAAATTGCGGACACTTATGCATGAAACTTGGCGGTTTTTTCCGCGCCAAGTTTCAGGCGCAGGATTTTAGTATACTTAGCGTAATGGCCGCAAAGCGTACCAAAAAGCCCGTTAAAAAAGCGGTAAAAAAGAAAGCGCCACAGGCGAAGAAGTACCCGATTGCGTACTGGAGCCATTCGTCCCTGATGTCGTTCTTGCGGAACCCTTTGGCGTGGTACAAGCGCTATGTCGATAAGATATACGATACGCCGCGAGGTCCCGCGTCCATCGTCGGGAGCGCCGGACACTTGGCGCTCGAGCATTTCTACGGCGGCGTCGATAAAGAGACGGCCATCCAAATAGGACTCCAGTACTTGCGGAATGTCCCTGACTTCGAGATACAGTTCGGCGTTGCCAAAACGGCGAAGGCGAAGAAAGCGAAGCGCGAAAGCATGGAGCGGGAATACCTGCAGGCCATCGGCTACTACCTTCATAAGCCTCCGCGTCACAAAGTGCTTGGGATTGAAGTAAAAGGACTGGCGCACGTGGAAGGGCACGTGCTCCCGATAAAGGCCATCTCCGACCTTGTGGTTGAGTCGAAGGGTACCCCGGGAGCGGTCGACATCGTCGACCATAAATTCGTGGATTCCTTCAGCAAGGGAGGAGACAAGCCGCTCTTTCTGATGCAGGCGATTTTCAACTACTACACCGTGTCGGAATTATTCGGCCGGCCGGTACGGCGCTTCATCGTGATTGAGTGCAAGAAGCGCAAGAATGCGGACGGGAAGCCGCAGATGCGCCGCTACACCATAGAGTACAGTGAAGTCGCGGACGCGTTTGAAGTCTTTCATCGCCTTTTGCATGACGCGACCATAGAGCTCGGGCGCGAGCGCATGTATCTTCCGAATCCCTCCGATATGTTCGAAGGAGAGCACTCGTTTGATTTGTACCGATTGCGGCTTGCCGACGGGGAGTAGCCTATTGCTTCGGCGTTGCTGCTTTTTGAAGCGCAGCCTCGATTACTTTCTTAAGTGAGGTGTAGGGAAGCGAACCGGAGACGGGAACCGGGTCATGGCCCTTTATGAGGAGGACGCTGTATGGAGCGCCGTTTGCGCCGATGGCAAGCGCGTTATCGAAGTCGTCGGCGACGCGCTTCTCGAACTTCGTGCTTTCCATACAAGCTTGAAAGTCGGCCGGAGCGATACCGAGCCCGGTCACTATCGGTGAATATTTCTTCGTATCGAACTGGTTTACGCCAGGCGCCGCCTGATGGAGCGCGTCGATGAAGCGGAAGAATGCCTGCGCGTTTCCAAGGGAAGCGACGCACTCTGCTGCTTTTGCATGCGTTGCGGCGCTCGGATGGAGCTCGATAAGCGGGAAGTGGCGATAGACCCAGGCGACGTCTCCGCTTGGTCCGTAGTCGGTGATGATTTGTTCCATCGATTCCTGGAATGACTTGCAGTATGCGCAGTCGATGTCGGAATAGGTCACGATGGTCACTGAGGCGGTCGGGTTTCCGACCAGGTGGTCTGAAGTGCTTACGGGCCGCAGGAGCGCTATGTCGCCCTCCATAAGCGGGGCAATACGGGTGATGCGTACGGCATAGAGGGCGCCGCCGATAAGCATACCGGCAAGCACGATGACGACCGGGAGAAGGTACGGATTTCGTTCGGGCATAGAAAAAGGATAGCACGGGCGCTCTCACGAAAAGGCGGAACGTGTATACAAAAACGTCCACCGCAGCCAAGGACTGGCTACGATGGACGCTTCAGACACGGAGCCTAGGCCGCCTTGCAGTCGTCGAGCATCGGCAGGTGGTAGGTTTTGTCGTCCTGAATCGTATACATTACGACTCCACGTCCTTCAAATTGGGACTGGAGGTATTGCATGATGTGCAGGATGGCGTTGTCCCACCACTCGTTGACGCCTTTGTCTGTGAGGCCGCGCACTTCTCCGTCTTTGGTATAAGGACGTTCAGCGGGGAACACTTCAAAATGGATGACAGGCTCGCCTCTTACGAGGGGGTTTTCGATAACGTAGCAGTTGAAGGAACTGTGCATCCCTCCCTTCAGCATAGTTATCTGTTCTGTAGTCCAGTTGTCAGGTACCCGCACACTCACTTCTGACATGAGTTTTACTCCCTTATGTGTCTGGTGCGAATCACGGACCTCCGCGAAGCGCATCGGGGCATCCTACACCCGTTTCAGGGCCCTGCAACCCCCTATATGCCAAGGGTGTGCGTAAGGGCGGGAGCTGCCTGTGCTGCCTCCCAGCCAGACGTGTCGAGCTGTATATCCTTCTTTTTATTCAAATCCTTGTACTTCAGGTGCCCGTTCTTTAGTGCGTAGTCGTAGAGTTCGCGGGTGAGCCGGACGTCCTCGATGCAGTACTCGCGCACGAGGTCGTATTTGCCTTCCTGCCACCATACGTTCGCCTTACCACCGTCGCCCGATTTTCCGCGACCCAAGGTTGCCTGCGCCAGAAGGTCGAGACGGATGCGTCGGCCGAGCGCTTTGTGCACTTCGGTCAGAAGGTCGAGCGAGCGGACCTTCGTAAGGTCTCCGGGGTAGTAGCGATTCAGGAGCGGGATATCGAACGTATCGGAGTTGAAGCCGATAAGCATATCCGCCTGCTCGATGACGGTCCAGAGCTTCGGCAGCTCGTCTTTGAGATAGGAGGAGTACTCGCCGGTAGCGGAGTCATGGATGCCGACGACGGTCAGGTCCATTTCGTTCACATCGAGACGGCCTCGCGTAAAGTTCGGCACTATGGCCTCGATATCAAACGTGATTGCGCGCATACGACGCCTACCCGAGAAGACCCTTCAGATGCTTCGCGACCTGGTTCTCCTCGATTGATTCCTCTTCGCTCCTCGCAAGATGCTTGATGCGCACCATGCTGCTCTTCTCCTCCTGCGAGCCGTACGCGAAGAAGTAGGGGATGCCGCGCTTTACCGCATCCTTCACCTGGGCGCCAAGGTCGCGCTCGCCGAGGTAGACGAACGTGCGTATGCCTGCGTCCCGAAGCGTCTCACCGAATTCCTGCGCTTTTGCGGCGTCTTCCACTGTCGGGATGCCGATGTATACCTGCGGAGCGGTTTCGCTCTTTGGGAGCAGATTGTGAGTCTCAAGGAAATCCATAAAGGTCACATCGCCGAAGGCAAAGCCGACCGCAGGGATAGGGTCGCCGCCGAACATCGAGACGAGCGCGTCGTAGCGGCCGCCGCCGAAAAGCGCGCGCGGGTTCTCGGGATTGGTGTCGTTTATCTCAAACACCATGCCGGTGTAGTAATCGAAGCCGCGCACGATTTCCGGGTCAAAGGATACGTTATCGATGCCGCGCTCTTTCAAGGTCGCGATAAGAGCCTCAATCTTTTCCTTCTCCGCGCGGACCTCGGGGTCGGTGGCTTCCTCTATAACGCGGAGCGGGTCTTTTTCGCCGCGCGCCGCTTCAAATTCCTCCGCGCTCATCTTCGACTTCTTATCAAGCAGGAGCCAATACGCCTTTACGCCTTCGGCGTCGTTGAGGCCGGCTGCTTTGCAGGCGGCACCAAGGAGCGCGCGTGAGTTCATGCGGATGACGAAATCTTCCGAAGTCGCGCCAAACGATTTCAGTATTTCGCTTGCAAGCGTGACGACTTCGAGATCGGCCTCGCCTGCGGGAAGCCCGACGAAATCCACGTCGGTTTGGAAGAATTCGCGCAGTCGTCCGCGCTGGGGGCGCTCGTAGCGGAAGCGGTTGCCGATGGAAAACCAGCGGAGCGGGAACGGCATCTCGCGGCGCTTATGTGCCACCATGCGCGCCAAGGTCGGCGTCATTTCAGGGCGAAGGGTCACGCGGCGACCGCCGCGGTCCTCGAAGGTATAGGTCTGTTCGCGGATGATTTCCTCGTTACCCTTGCTCTCGTACATTTCCGCGCGCTCAAGCGGGGAGGCCTGGTACTCCTCATAGCCGTACTTCGAAAGCACTTCGCGGATGCGGTTGAATACGGTAGAAAGTCGTCCCCAGTCTTCCGGGTAGAAATCGCGTACGCCCTTATACGGTTCGGTATCCAACCCCTTGCTCATATACGAGAGAGTGTATCAGATAATCTCGTAGTCGGAATATGAGTAGAAATCCTCGTTATCTTCGTTAGTGCCACGATCGTGCACGAGCCGTGCAGCGCCTTTTTCCCGCATCCATTCCCATATCTTCCAGGCGGATTTCGAGAGCGATATGCCGGAACGAAAACGGAGGTTTCTTTCTGAAAGATATTTAAGAAGCATGAGATAGGCGGCTTTTCCGTACCCTTGGTCGCGGTTATCCGTATCGGTGAGGCCGATGTCGTATAGGTAGGCTTCGCCGTACGGAACAAGCACGAGTACCGCCGCCGTCAGTACCGGGTCTTCCGAACCGGGCTTCGATACGTCGAAATACAGCATCGTTTGTTTTTCCTCGGGGCTTGCACCGTCTTCCGTCTCCTGCGCCGTAAGGAGAAGCGTTACTTCCGGGAGCGTGCGTTCGGGATTGAGGAGCGCCTCGTATGCTTCGGGATTGCGAAGTGGAGGTCTTTCTTTTTCCGGCGTGCGGGAGTCTTCCGGTCCGGGCATAGGCTAGAACAATCCTTTTTTCGGGGGAGCGGTATGCTCGCCGTGGAATTTCGCGATTTCCTTCAGGATGAGGTCGCGCACGAAGTTCGGGCGCGAGAGGCCCTTCATTTTCACGCGTCCGATTTCGGCACCCGCGGACTCGACCGACACCGTACCGAACCCGAAGAGCGTATGGAAGAAGCCGTCTATCTCGGTCTCCACGTTCTGGATGCGGGAAAGGAAGAGACTTGAGATTTCGCGGTTCCAGAAATCTATCTGATTGATGTCGATGATGCGCTCGTTCGTGACTATCCACTGGTCGAGGAAGTAGTTGGTAAAGACGCCGAACGCGCCCATCCATACGAAGAGCCAGTAGATGCCGACGATGAAATCGAACCAAGCGTTTCCGAAGCTTACTCCTGCAAGGTACGGGATGGCCGTATTCGGATTCATGGACTGCACGTATGCGGCGAACTTCGGGAGAAGGTAGGGGAGGTAGTCGAGAATGATGAACGGGATGAGCTGCCCGACCGCGATGAGCGGGTGCTTCCGTAGCGAGACGAGGATGTGCTCTCCGGGCTGTAGTTTGAGGTCTACCATAAAGATTATAGGGATGTGGCTATAAAGCTTTCATATCCGAGGCGCGGGAAGGTGAGGAACGCAGGCGTATACATCATACGACGAAGTGACGAACCGGGACCCGCAACGAAGGAGATGGAGCTTTTAGACATATCCTAATGGAGGCCGCCAGTGGCGAATACAAAAATCCATCCCGAGACGGCGAAGTGGAGCGCCAAGAGCGGAACGGCAAACCACGACTCGCGCCCGTAGCGAAGCCAGTGGTACATCACGACGAGCGTGTATACGACCCACCAGACGAAGACGATGGTGATGATGACCGCGACTACGCTTTCGATGCTTACGGTTCCCGGAAGTATCGAGAACGACGGAATGCTGGGAATATTCGGGCTCGGTTCTACTACCGGTTCCATTGTCTAATAGTATGCCACAAGGAGGCGGGGTCTCTGGTACTGGTCGGTGCGGATTTTCGTATACGAGGCGCCGTCCTCTATGGCCTTTGCTGAGGCTTGCTCGATGTTGTCGATATCGCACTCCATCCAGAGCTCGCCACGCTCGTTCAGATAGTTCGGTGCGTCTTTGCAGATACGGTTGATGATTGAGAGGCCGTCCTGTCCCGCATATAGCGCTTCGCTTGGTTCGAAGTCGGCTACGCTCCCCTCGAGTTTGCGTGTGTTCGGGATATAGGGCGGATTGGTAGCGATGAGGTCGAACCGTTCGTCCGCAAAGGGCGCGAACAGGTCGCCGATGCGGATATCGGCGCGCGCGGCGTCAAGCTCGTTCTTTTCAATATTCTTCCGGATGACCGCTTCGTGCTCTTCCATACGCTCGCCGAACGACACGTGAATGTTCGGACAAAGCTTCAGGAGCCCGAGACCAATCGCACCGCTCCCGGCGCAAAGGTCGAGTACGCGGAGCGGACGGTCTCCTATATAGGTCGCAAGCTCCTCGGTCCACCACTCCGTCTCAGGGCGGGGGATGAGCGGATGCGAAAACAGGTCGAGGGAGAGCCCGAGGAAGGGAATATGCCCGATGACGTAGGCGAGCGGCTCGCCGCCCTCAAGGCGCATAATGTCTGCGGAAAGCCCCTCGGCCTCCGTATCTCCTGAGTATTTTTCCCGTATCAGGGCTTCCACATCCTTCGGGTCCGCGTTCATTAGCTATACCCTATACTACAAGTATGAAATCCGCATTCTGGAATATCGTGTTTGCCTTGTTCTTTGCGTACATCGTCCTTGCCGGCGCAAACCTGCTCTACGCAAGCGGCCTCCTCTATCACTCGGTGCCGCTCTTTGACTTCGTCCTAATGGGGCTCGCTATCTTCCGTCTCGTTCGTCTTTTCTGCTACGACATCATCACGAAGTTCATTCGCGACGCGCTTACGCCGTGCCCGAAAGACTCCTTCCTTGGCACGCTCCATGCGCTCCTTGCATGCCCGTGGTGCGCAGGCCTCTGGTTCGCGTTCTTCGTGGTGTTCTTCTACTACGCGACCCCGATAGCATGGCCTATCCTCCTCATCCTCGCACTTGCCGGCATCGCCTCCCTGATTCAAGTGTTTGCGAATCTTCTTGGCTGGCACGCGGAAGGGAAGAAGCGCGACGTGCTTGGAAGTTCGAATGCTTCAAACTCCACTTCTACCTGCGGATAAGGCAGTGGCATAAAAGAAAAACTCCCGACGAATGTCGGGAGTTTTTCTTTTCGAACAGGGGAACTAATTAGTATCCACCCTGGGAGTAACCACCGCGGTCACCACCTCCGAAACCGCCGCGATCGCCGCCGCCGAAGCCGCCACGTCCGCCACCGCGGTTACCACCGCCGAAACCACCCTCGCGAGGAGGACGGTCGCCCTGCGGGCGAGCGAAGGAAACCGAGAGCATGCGCCCATCGAATTCCTTGCCATCCCAGCGGTCGATAGCTGCCTGAGCCGAAGCCTCGTCAGCCATTTCCACAAAGCCGAAACCGCGTGAGCGGCCCGTCATGCGGTCCATAATAATGCTTGCAGACGTGACCTGTCCCGCTTCTTCAAAAGCGGTGCGCATCTCGTCTTCCGTAGTGCGGTAGGGAATGCCTCCGACGTACAATTTCGTATTAGCCATTGTTGAACTTGATTTGTAACCTCGCCGATCCTGAACACCTTGGATTTAGGCCGTAGCTCCTGCAACCTGCGAGTTATTTGCACTATGCTACGGAACGCATAAAAACACAAGAAAGAGGGGTGCGGGAAAGCGAAAGCGGTACCGGGTTTCCACGGTACCGCCTTTTGCTTAGTGCTTCGTACGCTAGCGTGCGGGACAAGCCGATGGGCCGTAGCGGATGACGTTATTCGCGCGGAGGAGGAGGTCTGGCCGAAGCCGGTTCCAGTCCGCAGGGTAGGTAAGGCGCATCAGGTCGAGATAATTGCGGAGGCTATCCGTGCCTTCGCAATACATCCGGACATAGACGCTCACCATGTCATCCGTAGGCTTATCGATTCCGTCCGCATACGCGGGCGACGAGAGTCTAAGGGTCGCAAGGAAAAGGGTAGCGACCAGCCCCACCATCGTTTTTTTCTTCATGGAAATCCCCATGTCAACGGTGTTCGTACCGTGAAAATATTATAACAGATTTTTGTATAAAAACAAACTACAGAGCTCCGTCCGGGCCGAGCAAAGAATCAGGATGTACGCCGTCCCAGGAGATTTCCCCATGCACGACTTTGTTCGTGATTTCCGGCTGGTACCGGTGCTCTATTTCATTCACCCGATGCGCGAGCGTCTCCGGTGTGTCCTGCGGCAGTATCTCGACCGGATGCGAGAAAAATACGGGACCCTCGTCGAACTCCGGCGTGACGAAGTGCATGGAGACCGCAGAGTGGGTAATGCGTCCCGCCTTATACGCTTCAAGCACCGCTTCGTGCGTTTTCATGCCGTAGAAATTCTTGCCGCCGAATTCGGGAAGCGGCGCGGGATGGATATTAAAAGTGGTGCGCGGGTTAAGTCCGACCGCAAGCTTGAGCCAGCCGGAGAGCGCGACGAAGTCGGCGCGTGCCTCAGTAACTATCTTCTGGTAGTGCTCGGCGTCGTAGGGCCCTGCGAAATGTATGAAAGGAATACCGAGCCGCTCGGCACGCTCACGCACGCCGCCCCGCTCGTGATTACAGACGACACCGACTATATTGGCAACGAGTCGTCCCCCCTTCGTACTCGCTACGAGATTCTCGAAGCCCGAACCGCCTCCGTTCTTGGTGCCTGACGCGAAGACGAGGAGTCGCGGCGTCATTATCGCTTCGTGAGGAAACTGTCCTCGATGTCGGCGAAGGTGCCACCCACTTTCTTGCCCGGATTGAAGATATTCTTAGGGTCGAAGATATGCTTCGTTTCGCGGAAGAGGCGCGTCATCTCTTCGCCGAAGAGTTGTCCCAAGTACGGTGTGCGGATGATGCCGTCGTTGTGCTCGCCGGTTGTGGTGCCGCCGTACTTGATGACGAGGTCGTAGACAAGCGGTGCAAGCTCGAGCACGACTTTCTTCGTCTCAGGCTTTGCGAGATCCATAAGCGGGATGATGTGGAAGTTTCCGTTGCCGATGTGGCCTGCAATCGTGTAGATGAGGTCGTATTTTGCAAGAAGTGCATTCAATTCCGGCATGAACTTCGGATAGGTATCCGGCGGTACGACGAAGTCGTCGATGAACGGTGCTGCATACAGACCCTTCAGGTTCTTACGCAGGAGTGCAAAGCTTTCGCGGCGCACTATCCAGAACTTCTCCGCCTGCGTCTCGTTCTTTTCTATCTGCATCGGAAGCTTCAAGTCGGCAATCGCTTCACGCGCGGCAATCGCTTTCTTCTCCGCGGCTTCTAGGGTGTCTTCGGCAAACTCCGCCATGAGTACGAGCTTCGGTACGCCACCCTTAAGAACGAGACCCACTTCAGGAAGGAAAGCGAAGCCGAGCCGTATGGCGCGCAGCAACCCCATCTGAGAGAGCATTTGTGGGAGGAACTTCACGGCAAGCGAGAGCGTGTGGTCGTCGTAGGATTCAAAAGACTCAGGATGAAACGGGAGTACGCGGCGCACCACTTCCGGAAGCACGTTTAAGTCCGAGAGGAAGACGACGAGCATGGCGCGGTGCGCGCGGGGTTTTACGAGGCCAAGCTTCGCACTCGTCATGAGCGCGAGCGTGCCTTGTGCACCGCAAATAAGCTTTGCGAGGTTAAACGTGCCGTTCTCCGTATCGAGCACATTCCAGAGCGCGTAACCCGCGGAGTTCTTCGATACTTTCGGGCGATGCGATTCGATGAGCTCGCGGTTTGAAATAAGGAGGTCGCTCATGCGGCGGTAGATTTCGCCCTCGAGGTCCTGCTGCTTTTTCTTCGCTTCAAGCTCGTCAGGGCCGAGCGCCTTGAAGGTGGTTTGGCTGCCGTCTGAAAGCACTACCTCTACTTCCTGTACGTACTTCTCCGTCTTCCCGTACTCAAGGGTGCGCTCGCCTCCCGAGTTGTTGTTTACGATGCCGCCCATGGCACAGATGGAGCGTGAGGCGGGGTAGGAGGGAAGAATGAGGCCCTTGGCGAGCGTTTCCTTTTCAAAATCGCGGTAATAGACGCCGGGCTCGGTAACGGCGTAGTCTGTCCCGACCTCGCGCACCTTGTTCATATATTTCGTAAAGATTGCAACCACTGAGCGGGTCAAAGAGCCGCCCGACATACAGGTGCCTGCGGCGCGCGCAGTCACCGATACGTTTTCCCCCGCGTCTTTCGCTTTCGCTACTTCGCGCACAAGCGTAGAGACGTCGTCTGCGTTTTTCGGATAGACGACGATGGATGGCGTGCGCTCGAAGAGGCTGGTGTCATGCGCGTACTTCGCGCGCTCATCGCTTGCGTCCGATACCTCACCCGTTATTCCTTTCTTCAGTTCTTCGAGAAGTGCCATATGCGCACAGTATAGCGCTAGTGGCCGGTACTATCCCAGTTCGAGCTCACCTCAGGAAACGCGCTAAGGCGCGCGCGCATCATGGACTTCAGGCGTTCAAGTCCTTCTTCCGTCTTCGATTCAAAGCGCAGCACGAGCGTGGGCGTGTTTGCGGACGCGCGCACCAAGGCCCAGCCGTCTTCGTTGTATACGCGGGCGCCCGAGAGCGTCACGACGCGCAGTCCGTCGGCTATGAACTGATCGGTAAGCTTTTGTACGATTTCATAGCGCTTCTTCTCGTCTACCGGCACCTGGATGGTCGGCGTTGAAACGTAGTAGGGAGTATCGGCCACAAGCTCTGAGAGCGGCTTGTCTTCCTCGCCCAGATACTCAAGGAGCTTCAGGGCCGCATAGAACGCATCGTCGAATCCGTAATAGCCGTCGGCGTAGAAGATATGTCCGCTCATCTCGCCTGCCAAGGGTGCGCCCTCCTCGATACGCTTCGCCTTTATGTAGGAGTTGCCGGTGGTCCACATGATAGGGGTGCCGCCGTGCGCCGCGATGTCTTCAGGGAGTGCTTCCGATACTTTCACGTCGAAGATGATTTTCGCGCCCGGATATTTTTTCAGGATGTGGCGGGAGAGGAGGATGAGATAGCGGTCGGGCCAGATGATGTTGCCTTTCTCGTCCGTAATTCCGAGCCGGTCGCCGTCGCCGTCAAAGGCGACGCCTACATGGCATCCATGCTTCACTGCCTGTACGCCCGTATCTCCCATCATCGCGGTGCCGTCCGGGTTTGGCGTGTAGTTCGGATGGCTCGGGTCGGGCGTCGTGTTGTGCTCGACTATCTCGTAGCCCGCTTTTTTGAAGAGCGTAGTCGCGAACGGACCCACGGTGCCGTTTCCGGTATTGATAAGGAGCTTCATTTTTTTCGGAACGGTCACGCGACTAAGCACGTCTTCATAGTACGTTTCGCGGATTTCTTCCTCGCGCACGGAGCCGGTCCCCATTACGTAGTCTTCGCGCACGACGCGCTCGTAGAGCGCCGCGATTTCAGTCGCGAGCAAGGTGCCCTCGCGCGTAAGCCCGAGCTTCATCCCGTTCCACTCCGCCGGGTTGTGGCTTGCGGTAATCATGCAAAGCCCCGGGACGTTGAAGTGGTAGCGTGCCCAGTGGCTCATAGGGGTCGTACAGACGCCGATGTCTATCACGCTCACGCCTGACTCGGTGAGTCCGCGCACCGCTGCGTCGCGAAGCCTCGGGGAAGACTCGCGCGTATCGCGCCCTACCACCGCCTCCGTCCCGCCCGCTTCCCTTAGGGTTGCAGCAAACCCTCGCGCGATGTGGTACACCGCATCCGTATCGAGCTCGCCATCCACGGCCCGGCCGCGTATGTCGTATTCGCGGAACATCGTTCGTTCGAGTGTCGGCATAGGTTATGAAAGTTTGGTACGGCCGTAGGCCTGCGCGCCGTAGAGGCCGCACAGGTCGCCCAAGGTCGCGCGCGTAACCGGCGGCACCTTCGGAAGCCGTACCGCGATTTTTTTGAGTTCCTCTTCGATTTTGATGACCGAAAGGGAACCATCCTTCACGAGCGAGCCCCCGATGACGACGCTGTCTGGGGCAAAATGCAGGATGGTGTTATAGAGCGGAATCGCGAACAGGCGCGCGCACTCGTCCCATATCTTCTCGTCACGTATGTCTTCGCCGCGCTTCCCGTAACGCTTGATGAGCGCATTTCCCGATACCAAATCTTCCGCCTCGGTGGGCATGCCGTCGACGATTATGTTCTGGTGCCCCGTTTCGGAGCCTACGGTGAGGTCAGGCATGCCGTCGATAACGCGCGCGGCGCCCATGCCGGTGCTGAGCGTCATATAAAGGAGTACGCGTACGCCCATGCCAGCCCCCACTGCCGCTTCGCCGGTAGCGCCGAGCTGCGCGTCATTCAATACGAATGCCGGGGCATCAAATCGCTCCGAAAGCACATTCTTCAAGTCGCGGTCCGCCCAACCCTCAAGATTCGGGCTTTTGATGAGCTCTCCTTGTGCGGATACGAGTCCGGTGATGCCCATCACTACCGCTTCGGGTTTTTCATCATGCAGAAGTACGGCAGCGGTTTCGGCAATCTTATTAATGCCTGCATCGAAATCCTTTTCAGTGGGGAAGATGACGGGATGTTCTATCGCACCTTCGCGCGCGGCTATCGCTACGCGCGTATTGGTCCCACCCACGTCGATAAGTAGCATCATATGAGGTCTGCGAGGCGCTTCTTGAAATCGCCGAT
>CAZHSZ010000016.1:0-16457 GCA_964535425.1 uncultured Candidatus Saccharibacteria bacterium
TCATCCAGTTTGAAATCAGGACCGCCAAGCAGCATGTCGATGCGCGTCTGGTGGGCTTCGCGGGCCTCCGTGAGCGTCTTGAAGGTCGAGGGATCGGCCTTCGCGAGCCGCTCTTCGGTAGTGTCTCCTGCGTAACGATGCTCGATGAGCATATCCTCCAGCATCACGTCCGCTTCGCTTATCGCCTCATGCCAGTCGCGCTCCTGCGGGCTTTCGATGAGGCTCTGGATATGCGCCCAGCGCGAGTGGTCTTTCTCCTTCTCGGCCGCATCCTGGTCGAGAAGCGACCAGCGCTCGTGCTCTTCGCGCATCTTTATCTGGTACATACGCACCGTGGAGTACGCAAGTACCGCAAACGCCGCGAGCGAGAACACGAAGGATACGGAGCCGAGTACGCCCCATACGTGCCCGACCCATTCCATAAACGACGCGAAGAATGAGGCGGGCGCAAGCTCGGTTGAGGTACCGGTTATGCCAACGCGGCTTTCATACAAAAGCCGGAAAAAATACTCGAGGTTGAGATAGTGAATCGTTGTCGGGGCGCCTACTTCCATCCCCCGATTATACCTTGCCCGTCTCGCCGGTTATACGCGCCGCAATCGGAAAAAGGAGGTCGTCTGCGCCGCGCGGAGCGGTAAGATGGATGCCCGTCGGGAGCGTGACGCCGTCGCGCTCCACATTCCCCATAGGCACCGAGATAGCGGGCATACCGGTCAGGTTCGCCGTCACCGTGAACACGTCTTCAAGGTACATCGAGACCGGGTCCGACTTCGAACCGAACGTAAACGCGGGAGAGGGCGTCGTTGGAAACGCGACCACGTCGCAGGCTTCAAACGCCTTGTCGTATTCCTTGCGCAAGAGCGCGCGTGCGGCCTCCGCCTTGCGGTAGTAGGCATCGATATAGCCCGAAGAAAGCACGAAGGTACCAAGCAGGATGCGCCGCTTCGTCTCAGGACCAAACCCTTCCGTGCGGCTCTTCACGTAGTCCTCAAGGAGCGTCTCCCCGCGGGAGGCAAGACCGTAGCGAATGCCGTCGAAGCGTGCGAGGTTCGCGGATGCTTCCGCAGGCATCACCACATAGTAGGCCGGAAGCGCGTACGGGCTCGTCGGGAGCGAGACCTCAACGACGGTATGCCCCTCCGCTTCAAGTGTTGCGAGCGTTTCATTGAAGTGGGCGAGCACGTCTTCATCGAGCCCTGATTCAAGTAAGTGGCGCGGGACGCCGATACGGAATTTCGCAGGCGTCTCCTTTTTCGGATACGTGTCAGGACGAATCGTCGTAGCGTCGTACGGGTCGGTGCCGCGCATCGCTTCAAAGAGTATGCGCGCGTCTTCGACCGATTTTGCAAGCGGTCCGGCCTGATCAAGGGATGAGCCGAGCGCGATGAGCCCGTTACGGGAGACGGCGCCGTAGGTCGGCTTGAAGCCCACAAGCCCGCAGTGCGCGGCCGGCTGACGTATCGAGCCGCCCGTATCAGTCCCGAGCGCGGCGAGCGCGAGATTGCCTGCGACGGCGGACGCGGAGCCGCCCGAAGACCCGCCCGGTACGCGCGTCACGTCGAGCGGATTCTTCGAAGTGCCGTATGCGGAGTTTTCCGTCGAGCTTCCCATCGCGAACTCGTCCATATTCGTACGACCGATAAAGAGCGCGCCCGCTTCCTTCAATTTCCTCGTTATCGTCGCATCATAGGTGGCCACGTAGTTCGCAAGCATCTTGGAAGACGCGCTTGCGATATGCCCCTCTATCAAAATATTATCCTTCATCGCAAGCGGGATACCGCAGAGCATCGAAGCATCGCCTTCGTCTATGCGCTTTTGCGCGACCGCTATCGCGGCCTCATCGGCCTCGAACAATTCCAAGTATGCGTTCAAACGCTCGTTCTGTTTCTTAGACTCAGCAACACACGCGTCGAAAAGCTCGCGCACGGTGAACTCCTTGGCACGCAATCCGCGCGCCGCTTCCGCGATAGTGAGCTCGTTCAGTGCCTTAGTCATGGGAAATGATTTGCTTTACGGAAAGGTAGTTCCCTTCGCGTTCAGGGAACTGTTTTGCAAGCGCTTCCGTATACTTCCCTGGCGCGTGCGGTTCGCCGTCCTCGCGCATCACATTGCGGACCGCGGGAAGTACCCGTTCCTTCGTATCTACGGAAAGCGCGTCGAGCTGTCCGACATAGCTCAAGATGCCGTCGAATTCAGCGGCGAATTTTTCGAGCTCGGCTTCCCCTACCCCGATACGGGCCAAGGATGCGAGCTTTTTAACGTCGTCTGCGGAAGCCATTTGTCGCTACTCTATCACAACTTAAGGCGCCGCTTGAACTCCGCCTCATCTATGACCGGAATACCGAGCTCCTCGGCTTTTCCCCGCTTGCTGCCTGCCGCCTCGCCCGCAAGTACGAACGCCGTTTTCTTTGAGACAGAGGACGCGGGCGTGCCGCCGGCCTTTCGTATGTATTGTTCGGCTTCTTCACGCGAATACGTCGGCAAGGTGCCGGTAACCACGACCGATAGCCCTGAGAGGACGCCTGAGCCTTTCATCTTTTCCACCTTCTGCACCCGCAAATGCTCGAGAAGGCGATCAAGCGATTTTCCGTTTTCGCCGTCCGCAAACCACTGCACTATCGCGTCTGCAAGCGTAGCGCCGATACCTTTATATGACGCGAGCGTTTCGGCATCCGCACTGCGGAGCGCTTCGATAGTGCCGAATTCCTGCGCGAGCACGAGCGCGGTTTCTTCACCCACGTGCGGGATGGAAAGACCCACCAAAAGCCTATCGAGGGTAACGGTCTTCGCCTTTTCGAGTGCGCGCAAAAGATTGTCCGCGGACTTTTCCTTGAAGCCGGGGAGCGCCAAGAGCTCATCCCGGGTAAGCTCGAACATATCGTCGAATTCCCCGATAAGCTCGTGCTCCATAAGGAGCAGGACGGTCTTCTTGCCCATATCCTCTATATCGAGTGCGGACTTGCCCGCAAAGTGCGCGAGCTTGCGCGACTGCTCCGCAAACGAGCCGCGTACCACGCAACGGTGCGCCGCCTCTCCGGGTATGCGCTCCGTCGCTCCGTCGCCCCCGCACAGCGGAGTCTTTTTCGGAAACGACCATCGCTTCTCCCTGCCCGTCCGGAATTCAGGAAGCACTTGCACTATTTCCGGAATGATGTCCCCCGCTTTCTGGAGTATGACCGTATCGCCGATGCGTATATCTTTTTCCTTTATGAAATCCTCGTTGTGAAGCGTTGCGCGGGCAACCGTCGTGCCTGCGACCGATACCGGGCGCAGGTGCGCGACCGGCGTGAGTTTGCCTGTTCGTCCGACTTGGAGCGATATGTCGAGCACGACGGTGGTCACCTGCTCTGCCGGGAATTTATAAGCAATCGCGAAACGCGGGCCCTTCCCGGTATAGCCGAGCGCTTCTTGGGCCACGCGCTCGTCCACCTTTACCACGATGCCATCGAAGAGATAGTCGACCGTATCGCGCTTCTTATGCCACGCATCCCAGAAATCCTGCACCTCCGAAAGGGTTTTTGCGGGGCGCGAGTGCGGGTTCGTCGGCAATCCAAGCTCTTTCAAGTATTGAAGTTCTTCTGTCTGCGTTTCCGGAAGCCGCTCGCTCGCTTCGTTTATGTCATACACGAATACGCCAAGCGGACGACTCGCCGCAATTCCCGAGTCGAGCTGGCGTATGGAACCTGCCGCCGCGTTCCGGGGATTTGCAAATAACGGCTTGCCTGCGGCTTCCTGCGCCTTGTTCAGTACCAGAAAGCCCTTTCGGCTCATATATACCTCCCCCTCGGCGACAATATCGACCGCGCGCGTAAGCGTTTCAGGAATGCCGGCAATAGTGCGGATGTTGTGCGTGACGTCTTCACCGATGACGCCGTCTCCGCGCGTCGCTGCCGTCACGAGCTTCCCTTCCTTGTAGGTGAGAACGATGTGGAGCCCGTCGATTTTTAATTCGCATGAATACTTCGGTACAACGATGCTCCCGGCTTTCTCAAGTCCCCGGCGCACCCGTTCGTCAAACGCGCGCATATCGTCTTCCGTGAATGCGTCGTCCAAAGACCATTGGGGAACGGTATGGCGTATTTTTGAAAGGCTCGGCAATACCGTTCCCGCGACTTTCAGGCTCGGCGAGTCATCCGTGACAAGTTCCGGATACTCGCGTTCCAACCCCGAAAGCTCGCGCTTCAACGAATCAAGGGCTTCGGGCGAAATGGGCGACTCGTCCCGCTCATGGTATTCGGCCCTATATGCCGCGACTGCGGCGCGTAAGGCCGCAGCACGTTTCTTCTTATCGTCCGGCACCGCCATTACCTGGCATTGTACTGTATTTTGGGGTCCCCATTCTTATGGGGGAAGCGAGCGGCGAATTGCGCAAGTGAGAGCACCTCGCTCGAACGGGAGCAATTCGGAAAGCGAGCTCGCTAGTACAGGACCTTCAGACCGCGCTCGGTTCGGCGCGCGTTCGTCGTATCGCACGTGTTGTACCCTTGGGCAAAAATCTGCGTTGCGGCCGTCGCATTGGTCTTATATATGGTAGCCCTCCCCCGCTCTCCGGTAGGCGCAGTAGACGAGCAGGGCACCGTAAAAGTGGTGGTACGGACGCCTCCCGCCTGCGCAGTCGCGTAGTTCGTAATCGCGATGCCGTTGCAGGTAATGCTTGCGTTTGGCGTGGTGTAGTTGAACGCGTCGAGCTGCTGGTCGAAATAGAGCACGCACTCAAGCACCGAGTCGGCGGCGTAAAACGCGTTTTGCGATTGCTTTGCGGCGGACGCGAGCAGCACCTGCTTGTACGAAATATTCAAGAGCGACAAACCTATCGCAAGGGCAACCGATGACAACACCACCGCTACAAGCAGGGTGAAGCCTCTCTGAGGAATGTGCGGGTGCGTCATCATAGCCAGTTTTGGAGATTATCCGTAACGGTGACGGAGTAGCTCTGATGGGCGGAAATCCATGATACGATCACCGTGACCTTAACTTCAGTCGCGCTCACCGTCGTTATCTGTACGGTGCGTTTGAAACGGGTGTTGGTGTTGGAAGCAAGATTCTGGTGATTATACAAACCGGTTGAGGTTACCTTAAGCACCGGCACCCCGCCAAGCGGCGATGCTGATATTGCCGATGGCGTCGTATTTACGTCCCCAAGCGTGGGGTCAACGATGCAGTAGCTTGCTGCATTGTTATAGCACCCAAGCGTAGAGAGGCCGGTCAGCCATGACACACGATTATTGAGGTAATTGTTATCGCGTATGCTCCGTATGTACTCCATGCCCTCCTGCGCAAGCGAGGACGCGATGAGCTCGTCGCGTGCGACATAGGATGCGTTCAGCGCCGTCTCCACCGCCGAGTACGGGCCCACGAGCGCGATAGCAAGCACGGCAATCGCAACCATGGTCTCGACGAGAGTAAAACCCGACAAGGACTCTTTCTCTGACGGGGCAAATCCTTTTTGTGGCGCATTCATACTCATATTTCAAGAAGCCGCTGCGTGGCGCCACCCTCTATGGAAAAGTTCACCGACTTCCCCACTCCCGTCGTCAAGAGTCCGGCAATCGTGAAGGTGACTTGCGGCTGAACGCCGTCCCCCACTCCGACGCCCCGCACATAGAACTTCAGCGACTGCACCGTAATGCGCGGATCGGTAAGCGCGCTTGCGGTGCCGCCTGCACACGGCGCGGGCGAACAGATGCTCGCCATGATTTGCCCTCCCGAAAGGGAGTAGACAATGCCGCGGTTCGGAGACTCGCTGTCGGTGAACCCGAGCGTAGAGTTCGAGCTTCCGTTTATGCAGTTAGGGGTACCTGAGCTGTTGTCGCACTTGTATCCCGTGCCGGTGCGCACGGCGCGCGACATACTGTCGACCGCAAACGTGAGGTTCGAGACCACGTCGTTCATCGCGCGCGCTTGCCGGTCGAGATTGATGAGCGTCAGATACGCGCCGGTCGCGGCAAGCATAACCACGCTGAAGATGCCGACCGCGACAATCATCTCGAGAAGCGTGTACCCGCGCATAGAGGTAGATTGAATCATAGACAGGTACCGTTCGTTACCGATATCTGGCCCACGCGCGATACGCATATGCCCTTCGTGCCGCTTCCGTCGTATGACTGCAGGTAGAGTTCGGCGCTCGTAAGCGGCGTCCACACCCCGTTTCGCTTCGCCAAGACCGCGGTTTCCGTGTTCGAGCGCAAAAATACAATATTCATTTCGGTAAGCGGAGTCGTTCCATCCGTTGAGCAGTACTTGGCCGCTCCGTTTTTTCCGCAAAAACTGCTTATGCGGAACCCGCGACTGAACGCGTAGGTTTGCACGATACCGTCGGAGCCTGGAGTATAGATGCAGTCGCCCGGTTTTGATTCCGGAGTCCCCGTCCCCCCGAACAAGCAGCTAGTCGCGTACGTATTCCGGTCAACCGTGTCTGCGTCCGCCGTATCGGCAAAGAGCACATAGGAGCCCGTGGTCGCGGAGGTGACATAGGCGCCGTATCCTGCGTTTTGCGTCGCGTTGAATTTACGGCTCGAGAGGCCGTAGGTTTGCATCTCGCGGAGCGACAGCGCGACCGTGTAGGCCGTATCGGTGAGCAGTATCGAGCGGTTGAATTCGCCCTGGCCGAGAAGCGCGATGCTCGTGACCACCGAAATGATGGCGAGCACCACCATCATTTCCACAAGCGAAAACCCAGAAGCTCGAAGAGCCGCAGAGGTACGCGAAAAGCGCGGTGCGCGGTGCGGGTTTAAAAAGCGAGTGCGGAAAAAAGAGGATTCCATCCGGTGAAGTATGCGAGGAGGAAGCCGAGTGCGAGGAACGGCACGAACGGGACCTCAATTCCCATTTTAGGGCCTCCCTGCCTGAATACCAACACGACGACGCCGTACAGAGCGCCTATCCAAAACGAAAACAAAAGTCCGGAGAGCGCGTGCGGCGCCGCAAGAAGCGAGAGCGAGAGCGCGACAGGCGCGTCTCCAAGCCCCATCGCGCGCCCGCCGGAGAATACATGGAGTGCAAGGAATCCGGCGCCGATAGCGCCCGCCGTAAAGAGTACGACGCCAAGCTCATGCAGGTTCGATACGGTCGCAAGAACGAACAGCAGTGACAAAACCCCAAGCAAGATGGATGCCTTCGGCGGCACGATAGTGTGCCGCAGGTCGTACACCACGATTACGGCGAGGACTGCAAGCGCCAAGAAGAAGATGAGGAGCGGGGCGCCAATGCCAAGCTTTTGGTACGCAAGCATAAAGAGGATGCCGAGCGCCAGTTCGAGAATGGCGTAACTGCCCGGGACGTACGCCTTGCAGGTGCGGCACTTCCCTTTCGAGAACACGAAGGAGAGGACCGGTACCAGGTCGTGCGGAGAGAGCACGCGCGCGCAGGAGTTGCAGCGCGAGCGGCCGGAGACGAAAGACTGGCCAGTATTCATCCGCTCCGCGATGACGCCGACATGGCTTCCCACTATCGCGCCGAGCGCGCCGAAGAAAAGGGACAGAAGCATCGCCTCAGTATATCGTGCCATCACACCCGTATATACGAAAAACCCCCGAATACACGGGGGTTTTTCTAAGCCCTATCCGAGAACGCTTATGGACAAGCGGTAGCCGTACCAAGTGCCGTGGTGGAAGTTCCCACCTTTCCGGTAGAGTCGGCGCAGAAGAGGGTTGCGCCGCCTGTGCTTGCGGTAAGCGCGTGCTGGATGGCATATGCGGTGCCGTTTGCAGCAACGTTACATACCGGATCGTACGCGGACGTAGCGCCCTTGAGATCGGTTATAATCTGGCGAATATTCGGGTTGCTATCGTTATAGAACATACCCGACGTTGCCGTACAAGCCGAGTTGAGCGCAGTAGTGTTCGTACCGTACGAGTTTCCGGCGTTGTCGTAGAAGATTTCAGCGTTGACCTGGACCGAGCGGATTTCGCTCTGGATCTTGGCGTCAGTTCCCTTCGAGCGCGCGGTATTGAGGGACGCGAGCACGACGGAAGAGAGAATACCGATAATGGCGATAACGACGAGGAGTTCGATGAGGGTGAAACCGCGTCGGACATCGCTCTTGGAAGGTGCAATAGTCATAATAAGTTTGTTGGATAAGGCGGGTAAAGAATATCCGCTCTCCGTATTGTACGCGAGCCGTATGCTTCATGGGCCTAAGAAACTCATGGATGGGGATAATCATAGCTCGCTTGCCGGAACACTTCCGCTCGGGTGCAACATCCTCGCTATCGTTTTCCGCCGCTCGCTCCCCCATTAGGAAATGGGGACCCCGAAGAATACAAGTATGAAACGCTATGAGATCGAACCGGCGAGGTTGTAGATAGGAATCAACACTGCGGCGAGGAGAATACCGACACCAAGACCGAGGAATACGATCATGAGCGGCTCGATGAGGTCGACGAGCGTGTCGACTGACGTGGATACCTCGCGGCGATAGAATTTCGCAAGCGTGTTCAAAATGTTACCGAGCTCTCCGGTCTCTTCGCCCACTTTTATCATCGCAATCATGATGCCCGGAATCTGGTTGTGCTTCGCGAGCGCGTCAGAGATAGCTGCGCCTCCCTTCACGTCCTCCCCCACCTGCGCGAGTATCTGCTCATAGACGGCACTGCCCACGACCGAACCGGTAATCTCCACCGACTCGACGACCGGGACGCCTGAGACGAGCATCGTCGCGAAGTTGTCCGAGATGCGCGAGAGGTAGAGCTTCTCGTAGAGGTCGCCGATATACGGGGTTTCAAGCTTCAAGTTATCGAAGAAGAGACGTCCCGCAGGGGTCTGCATGGCGCGGAAGACGAAGAAACCGCCGATAACAAGCGCGATGAGTACGAATGCGCCGTAATTGACGATGAGGTTCGAGAGCCCGATGACGATTTTCGTATACAGCGGGATTTCCTGTCCGGAATCAAGGAGAATCTTGCTTACGTTCGGGATGACGAGCGTAAGCATGAGTGTCATCACAACGAAGAACGTCACGACGACGAACGCCGGGTAGATGAGCGCGTTCTGCGCTTTGTTCATCACTTCATACGTGCGGTCGAGATAGTCGGCGAGATAGCCGAAGATTTCCGAGAGTTTTCCGGATTCCTCGCCGCTTCTAACCATGTTCACGTAGAAGTTGGTGAAGACTTTCGGATGGCGCGCAAGCGCCTTTGAAATCGGGCTTCCGCCCTGCAGGTCGTCCGCGACCTGGGTGAGGATTTCGGCGAGGTATTTGTTCTCCACTTCAGAGGCGAGGAGTCGGAACACGCGAAGCGCAGACACCTGCGCTTCAAACAGGGTCGCAATCTGGCGAGAGAGGATGACGATGTCCTTGTTCGATACCGACTTCAGGAAGCCGAACTCAAGCGAAAGCAGCGACTTTGTCGCGGCAGGTTCTATCGACGAGACGATGAGGCCGCGGCGCTGAAGCGTGGAGACCGCGACGTCCATCGAGAGCGCCTCGACGGTTCCGCTTCGCTCGTGCGAGTCCTTGTCGAGCGCCTTGTAGTTGAAAAGCATGTCCCTAGATTATCGCACAGTACTCCCCCTCTGTACGATATAAACGTGGATTGCTACAGATAACGTTCAAACGTCTTCTGATCTGAAGCGCGCTCGTACGCATCCTCCACGGTCACTTCCCCGCGACGCACAAGCTCTGCCAAGGAGCGGTCCATATCAATCATGCCGTCCTGGGAAGAGGTCTGCACCACCGTCCCTATCTCGTGGGTGCGCGCCTCGCGAATGAGGTTTGAGATAGCGCTGTTGTTGATGAGGAGCTCGTACGCCGGCACGAGTCCGCCTGCAATCCGGGGCACTAGGCGCTGGGAGAAAATGCCTGCGAGAGAACCTGCGAGCTGCACGCGCACCTGGTCCTGCTGGGTCGACGGGAACATGTCGATGATGCGGTCAATGGTCTGTGCCGCGTTGTTCGTGTGGAGCGTCGAAAGCACGAGGTGGCCGGTTTCAGCGGCCGTCACGGCGCTTGAGATAGTCTCGTAGTTGCGCATTTCACCCACCATGATCACGTCCACGTCCTCGCGGAAAGCGGCGTTCAGCGCCTGATGGAAGTCCGGCGTATCGATGTGCACTTCGCGCTGATGGATGAGGGACTTCTTCTGGTCGAAGAGGTATTCGATTGGGTCCTCAATCGTCACGATGTGCTCGGCACGCGTCTCGTTGATGCGGTCGATCATCGCGGCAAGCGTCGTGGACTTTCCCTGCCCTACCGGACCCACGACGAGGAAGAATCCTTGCTGGCGCTGGGTGAAGACTTCCAAGACGGGCGGAAGATTGAGCGCTGAAAAAGTGCGGATTTCCTTCGGGATGAGGCGCATTGCGATGGCAACGTTGTTTCCCGTACGGAATCCGTTCACGCGGAAGCGGTTCTTGTCCGTATGCTCGTGGGAGAAGTCCACCGACTGGTCTTTGAGGAAACCGTCCCAGCGCTCAGACGGAAGGAGGAGCTTCAAAATAGCCTCGGTGTCCGATGGCGTAAGTACGTCTTTCTGAAGAAGCGGTACCAATGCACCCGATACGCGGATGATGGGAGGAGAGCCCGCGGAAATATGCAGGTCGGAGCCGCCTTCGGCGACGACCGTATCAAGAAGCGCTCCTACGCTTTCTTTGGTCGGGGCGCTCATGCCGGCTTTTCAATTATCGAAATGGTTTCGGCGTACACTTCCGACGGAATCGCGGAAGCTTTGATGATGTAGCCTGCGGCGCCGAGCTCCTTCGCCTTGTCGAGGTCGGTATCCTGTCCCTGGTTCGAGAGCACGATGACTTTCGTCTGGGGCGCGAGGTTTTCGCGCCGCATCGTTTCAAGCAGCTCGAATCCGGTCATGCCAGGCATCACCACGTCGATAAGCATCGCTTCCGGAAGCGGATCCTTCCTTAAGGCGGCGAGCACCTCTTCCCCACTCTGGAACGCGGTCACATCATGGCCTGCATTCTTGAACTTGATTGCGTACATATCGAGCAGGAAACGGTCGTCGTCTACGAGGTATAAGCGGTGATTTGCCATAAATGGATTATACGACTGCTGGTTCTTCTTCGTCTGCCAAGAGCGCCCCTCCAAGTGTGTTCACTTCCTCGAAGGGGATTTCACCGGCGAGTGCCTTAATAATACCATCCTCCCGCATGGTGAGCATGCCTTCAGCACGCGCTGCGGCATACACCTTCTCGGCGACCGGGTCGGTAAGGACGACATGCTCGAGGTTCTTGGTCATCCGCATGATTTCGAACACGCCCACGCGGCCCCGGGTGCCGTTCGGACAGTCGGGCGTCGGAATGGCTCGGTACAACTTCTTGAACTCCGGTATCTTCTTCTTGTATTCGGCGGGCAAGTCCTCGAAATCCTTCTCGAGAAGAAGCTTGATGCTGTCCGTGATGGCGAATTCTTCGCCCGCGCCAGGACAGAGCTTGCGCACTAGGCGCTGGCCGATGGCCGCAACCAAGGTAGGCGCGATAAGGAACGGGTCGACACCCATGTCGACGAGACGCGGGATAACGCCCGACGCCGTATTCGTGTGGATGGTGGAGAATACGAGGTGACCGGTAAGCGCTGCCTGGATGGCAAGCTGGGCCGTTTCCTTATCGCGGATTTCTCCCACCATGATGACATCCGGGTCCTGGCGAAGTATGGAGCGGAGGCCTGCAGCAAACGTATAGCCGATTTCCGGATGCACCTGCGACTGCGCCACCTGCGGAATCTCGTATTCCACCGGATCCTCGATGGAGACGACGTTCTGGGTTTCGCGATCGAGCTCGGAGAGCATCGCAAACAGCGTCGTCGATTTACCGGAACCGGTAGGACCCGAGATGAGGATAATGCCGTACGGCGCCCGTACGATGTCGCGAAGCGTCGCGAGGTCCTCCTTCGAGAGGCCGACGTTATCCAGGGTCGCGACCGACTTCGCCCGGTCGAGAATACGCATCACCACCTTCTCCCCCATCTCCGTCGGGAAGGTTGATACGCGGAAGTCGATACGGCGCCCTTCAACCGTCGCGGAGAAGCGCCCGTCCTGAGGCTTACGCTTCTCGTCAAGACGCATCTGGCAGAGAATCTTGATGCGCGCCACTACGGCGGAATGCACTTTCGCCGGAAGCTCCAAGGACGTATGGAGTTCGCCGTCCATGCGGAAACGCACGCGGGTCTTTTCCAGGGTAGGTTCTACGTGGATGTCGGAAGCGCCGCCTTCCACCGCATACCGAAGCATGGTCGCGACGATTTTCGTGACCGGCGCATCCGCCTTGATGCGCTCTTCGGTCATCCCCTTCCCCTCTTCTTCCTCCTCTTTCCGCTTCGCAAGCACGTCGTCAAGCGACGTCTCGAGCTCGGAGAGCGCCTCGCCCACTTCCCCGGACAGGTTCTTATACTCGTCGAGCACGCGGTTGAAGTCGGTCTCGCTGATGATATACGTCTTGTACGGCATCCCCGCTTTCGTCGAGATGAACTGGAGCGCATCCAAGGCCTCGATGTCGTCCGGGTCCGTGACGCCCACTTCAAGCGCGTTGTCGGCTACGCCGATGGGTACGAACCGGTAGTGGCGCGCGGATTCTTCCGGAATGTACTCGAGCCCCGCATGCCCTACCGGCCCCGACGGCAGCGTGCGCGCGGGGATGTTGTAGTACTCGCTCGCCGTTTTGACTATCTGCTCGGCGGTTATGCCGCGCTTTATGAGCGCCGCTTCAAGCGACGTACCGTCCTTGCGCGCCTCGCTCTCCACGAGCGAAACGTCGGTTCCCTTCAGGAGGTTCTTTTTCACCAGGAGCGGAAGTATGTTCATAGAAAATCGTTTCGTGCCTCTGCAGTATTATTGCACATCCTGCGCGAAGGACAGGTATGAAATGCACGCGACGTGCGGCGCTTATTTGATTCCCGGAAGCGGAGAGAACGGATCGGTGCGGCCGGACGGTTCCGGTATGACCGCGGTGCGGATATCCTGGAGCCCGACAAAGCGCGAATCCTGCAGAATGGACGTATCAAACTCAACAGGGTTGATTTTTGCCGTGAGCGTGAGGAACGTGAGCTCCGCTTCGCTTGCGGGAGTGCCGAGGGCTTCCACCCCTGCGCCTGTGCTTGGACGGAACAGGAGGTACGCCGCCGCGCCGAGCAGGAGAACTCCGAGAACGACTGCGATACCGGTGGTTTTTGACATACGATATATATTAGCGGAGCCAGTAGATGCGGAACGTCATGGTGTAGCTGTAGACGCCCGTGTTTGAGTCATCGATGGTCAAATCAATAAGGTCGAGCGGGCGGAGACTCAGCTCGGCTCCCTTCAAAAAAGACTTGAACGAACTGTAGTTTCCCGTCGCCGATACGGAAAGGTCGAGCGACTCAACCGGTCCCTGGGACGTAAGTGAAAGCTTGTCTCCTTCGTTTGGTACCGCGGTCGCGGACGTATCAAAATTCGAAAGCACTACTCCGGAACGGGAAGCGAGCGAGTTCAGGTCGAGAATGAGCCGCACGTTATCGACGCCGTCGGGAAGAAACGCTTCTATGCGTGCGAGATCCTCGTCCGATATGGAGCTGCGCTGAAGTTTCAGCTTGGTCTCTTCCGCGACAAATTTCTTCGCCGCGACAAGCGCCGCGTCATAGCTTTTTATCTCGTTCCGAAGCTCAGCGACGTGTCCGCTATACGTCGGATTGATGTAGCCGAAGAAGAGGCCTATGGCGATGAGCACGAGCGCGACCGGGAGGAGACGGGACATCATGGCGTGGTAGTGGCGGCGCCCGTTTGCGCGGCGGTCGTCGTGGCCGGCGGAGGGGTAAGCGCGCCGTCGTCCGCGGGAACGGTTTGCGTCACCTCGGGAACGAGCGTAAGGAGTTTCGGATCGAGATCGGCTTCAAGCGAGAACGAGACGCTCTTATTATCGTTTATGCGGATATCGGAGAAGATGGCGCGCTTTATGCGCTTTTCGCCTGCAAATACGGACGACTGGGCGGCAAGGGCGTTAAAGGTGCGGGCCGTACCGCTCATTTGAATCTGCGCGGAACGATCCTCGGTGACCGTAAACGAAAGCGAGCTGAAACGGACGTTTTGAAGCGTCAGCGATTCGAGAAGATCGAAGAAGTTGCTTGCGGCTACATGGCTGTCGAGGACTCCTTCGGCAGCCTTGAACCGGTCTCGGGTATGGATGAATTCCTCGACCGTCGTGACGTCGATGTTTTCCTGCGCCTTCTTCACTTCAGCCGACTTCGTTTCTCGCACGTTCATCAGGTATTGCTCGTATCCGAATACCCCGCCGGAGGCAAGTATCGCGATACCGAGTATGAAAAGCGAGAGTACGAGAAAGGTATTCCCTCCGGTTTGTGCAAAGCGCGTGCCCACACGCACCGGCTGCTTCGGTACAAATGACGTAGGAATAGTCGTAGGAGATGGAGCCACGTGGTAAGTATACGTTCGTCACGCCTCTTATACGAGGCGCTTTATACACAGCCAGCTCGCTTACCGGAAGAGGTACGCTCGGATGAGGCATCCTTGCTGGCATCTTCCGCCACTCGCTTCCCCATATGCAAATACAAAAAGCGACGGCGATAGCCGAAACGGAAGTTTTCTGGCAAGTGAGCTAACCGAGCTCTTCAAGCTTGCGGAGCGCAAGTCCTACGGCAACGGCAAATTCGGGACCAATTTCCTGAAGCACCGGACGCATGAACGCGGGAGCGGATGTTTTTGAAAACGGGTCAGCGACATGGACGTCGATTGAGAAGAACGATTTCGCGTACGCGGCCAATTCCTTCGTCACTCCCCCACCACCCGTGAGGATGAGCGCCGACACCGCTTTCTGGTGCGCGGTTTCGTATTTCGTGAGCGCACGCTTCGCCTCGTCGAAGATGCGGGAGAACACGAGCTCAATTGTCTTCCGGTCGTACGTAGCGTTGCCGTCGGTAAAGCCGTGTTCTTTCTTCAACGATTCCGCTTTCGATACCTCGAGGCCGTGGGCGCTTGCGATAGTGCGCGTAACGTCCTGTCCGCCCTGGCGGATATTGTGCGAGAGCGCCACGACGCCGCGCTCGACCACGTACACCTTCGTAGCGGATGCGCCGATATCGAGCACGAGGACCGGCTTCACCGGCTCGTCCACCACCGAGCGTATCGTGCTGAAAATCTCAATCTCGAAGAAGCTCGTCTCAAGACCTGCGCCTTCGACCACTTTCTGAAGGAGGGTCAGTTCGTCGTTATGCACGGCAACGAGCAGCACCTGGACGTTTGAGGATTGCACCGCGCCTTCGGGTATCGCTTCGGGAACGATGAACCAGTCGAGCTGCACTTCCTGGACCGGTACGGGAATGTACTTACGCGCTTCAAGCGAAATGACGGTCTTCTGCTCTTCAGCGTTTGCCCGGCGCGGAAGCGACACGAGCGTAAGCAAGGAACGGGAGAACGGGATGGAGAGCCCTGCGTTTTTCGTGGTGACATTCGCTTCGCGAAGCAAATCTTTGAGCGTCTCCGCTATTTTGTCCGCGGGAAGGTTTGTGGCTTGTCCCACTTCAGCGGACGCGTACGGGCCGAGCGCAATCTCGCCGTACGTTTCAAGCACCGCCGTGCCGCCCTCGCGGCGCAGCTGAACGACCTTAAGCGAAGAAGAACCGACGTCCACGCCGATGACGCTTCCCCCTTTCTTGTTTCCGAACAGTCCGTCTAAAAATCCCATTGGTAAAAGTGTAGCATGATGGATATGGATGTCTTCGCGTGGCTTCTTGATGCGGTTTTTCCACCCCGCGAAAGCGAGAGAGCGGTACGCCACGCGACCCTGGACGAACTCTGCATACTGATACGTCCCTTTCTTATCGAGAGTGCCGGAGTGCCGGTTACCGCGCTCCTCCCTTACCGTTCACTGCTCGTACAGGCCGCCATACAGGAAGCGAAGTTCCACCGGAATACCCGCGCCGCCCTTCTGTTAGGAGGCGTCCTCCGGGACTATCTGCTTGAGCTCTCTTCGGAAGAAGCGGGGCTTTCAAGAAAAGTGGTGCTCATCCCCATTCCCCTCTCGCAAAAACGTAGGGCAGAGCGCGGATACAACCAGGTCGAAAAGATACTCGCAGCCGCGCGTGGCGCAGACACTGACGTTCCTCTGGACTCCTCCCTACTGTCGCGAGCGCGCGACACCCTTCCCCAAACCACGCTTACGCGCGAAGCGCGTCTTAAAAATATGAATAATGCATTCGTTTCGGCTCCCGCCGACCCTTCCGTAACCTACGTCGTTATCGACGACGTCACTACCACGGGAGCGACGCTCCGGGATGCCGTCCGGGCGCTTACGGATGCGGGCGCGACCCATATCATCCCGCTCGCATTGGCGCACTAAGTTGCGGAGACGGAGGGATGTGTCCACATAAGAATGCGGCACGTATCGGTCACAGATAATTTTCTGCTGAAAATTTCTGCGACCCCACCTCGCGCCGTCGCGCTCCGGCTTTCGAATCCCTCCTTATCTCGCCATAACGCAAAAATCACAAGCATCCCATGCTTGCGATTTTGCTATGGCGG
>CAZHSZ010000017.1:0-15359 GCA_964535425.1 uncultured Candidatus Saccharibacteria bacterium
CTGGGGCCGATGCCCTACACGTTCGAGCACGACGGCGACGACTGCTTGTACGAGGTCGGCATCAACACCGAGCGTGCGATTTGCTTCTTCTTCCACAAACGCAGCGACGGCCTGGCCACGTGCCTGCGCCGAGCCGCTGACGCAGTCGAGAAAGCACAGGCGACGGAACGCCTGCCCGAGCGCAACAGCGGGAGTGACCGTTGCGCAACCGACGACTCTTCCTCGCAGGAATCGGAATCCTGATCCTCATGCCGCTGCTAGTGAGCGGCCAGACCACGACGATGAACTTCACGTACAGCTGGACGGCTCCGACCACGGGCTCGCCTGTGCATCACTACGAGGTGCAGCGCTCGTCGGATAACGGCACCAGCTGGACGTCTGTGACCACGACCACGACCGCGAGTGTGGTACTGGCCCTGAATGTCGGCACGACGTACCTGGTTCGGGTGCGTGCTTTGGACGCTCAGGGCCGGGCCGGCCCGTGGTCGGCGAGTTCCGACCCGAATACTCCGGATGCCGGACCTCCCGGCGCCTGCGGCAAGCCTGGTTGGATCTAGATCGACCAAGAGCGGCCAACGGTGACGGACGTAGATATGCAGCCAAGTACGCCAACGCCATCGCCGATCCTGGCGTTGGAGAAAAATCACTTGGCTGCATATCTCGTCTGTGCTAATCTACCCAAATCGGTGCATATCACCGATGAGCTATCTACCGCACACAGGGGGTAACCGATGGAACCGACGCCCGCAACCGCTATGTCGCCCGAGGAAATCAGCGCTCATCGCGCCGATGCGAAGCTCCCGTACGAGTGCAAGGTTTGCCATTCGAAGCTGAACGCTTCGTCGATCTTCCGCATCTCCCGCACCCACAATACCGGCGAGCTCAACCGCGTCCAGGCGAAGCTCCCGCCCAGTGGCGAGTTCACTGAGAGGGGCGCCAGCCAGATCTACTGCGCACCGTGCTGCGATGCGCAGATTCGACTCAAGCGTGCGAACGAAGGAACCAGGCCGCTGCCCTCTGAGCGCAACGGACCGGCCATCAGTGCGCTGACCGGACTGACGGGCAAGCAGGCCGCGCTTGCGAAAGCTCGTGCCATAAAAGCTGCGCGTGCTGAGGCCGCGAAATCGCTCGTCTGGGAGATGACGTCGCACGGCGTTTTCCAGGCGAAAGGCATGTCCATCGCCAAGACCGTCGACGAGAAGTGGCGGCTCAACGTCGGCAAGCTGTCGATCGTCCTGGGCACGCTGCAGAACGCTTTCGAAACGGCAGAGGAACTGAGGCACAGCAATGGCTGACTCGCAGAAGGAGCACTTCCTCCTCAACGGCCTCGAGGCTGTCGGCAAGCAGGGCCTCGCGGCGGCTGTTCAGCGCGACAACATGGACGAGCTCACCTCGTTCAGTGAGTTGCTCAACCGCATCTGCGACCGGTACAGCTACCAGGCACAGATCCCTGTCCTGGCCGGCAGACTGGCCCAGCTGATTCGCAAACACGGGAACCAAATCAAACCGGGTTCCTGGTAGCCGTCGTCGTACATCTTCGTTGAGCACTGTTACGCCGGCGCCATATGCGCCGGCGTTGCAGTTGTTCCCCGCCTACAGAGCGGCGATCCTTGTGCTGCTCCCCGGCAGGGATTGGCTCGACGTAGGTGCTCGGATCAGGACTGCAAGCTCCTTCCAAGCCTCGCATGCTGCCCCTCCCCGGCGGTCTGTCCAATGTCCAAGGCCTCCTACCCCCTGGTCGCGGCACTGGCACCCGCTCCCTCACCGGCGCAGCCCAAACCGTCCAGCCTTCCCTGTCGGGGTTCCAGGCCCGCTATCGACCCGAGACGGTAGGCGGGACCTCCTACCAGCGCGGCGCTAGCAACGCCTGGGGCGGTGGGGCCGGCCTCGGCCTGATCAGTCGCGGGCCGGCCTTCGCTGCTCCAGCTGCGGCTGGAGGGGCGGGGCCGACCAACGGCCTCATCAGTGGCCAGTGGGGCCTGGGCCGCGCAGCCGCCCTCAAGCGCTACCTGGGGCTCGCGTGAACTCGCGCCGCATCGCCTGGACGCCGCAGCCTGGCCCGCAGACGGCGATGCTCAGCTGCCCGTACGACATCGTCCTATACGGTGGCGCTGCAGGCGGGGGCAAGACAGACGCTCTGCTCGGCGACTTCGCCGCCGGCATCGAAGCGTACGGCGCCGCCTGGCAGGGCGTCATCTTCCGCCGCACGTTCCCCATGCTGGATGAGATCGAGCGCCGCTCGCTCGAGATCTTCGCGCCCGTCTACGGCGCGAAGTGCTACAGCGTGGGCAAAAAGCGGTGGGAGTTCCCCAACGGCTCACGCCTGACGCTCGCCTTCCTGGACGCGGACGAGGACTGCCTCAACTACCAGGGCAAGCAGTTCACTTGGGTCGGCTGGGACGAGCTCACGCAGTGGCCCACGGACTACGCCTTCAACTACATCTACTCGCGCACCCGCTCTGCTGCCGGCGCCCCGTGCTACACCCGCGCCACCAGCAACCCCGGCGGGCCGGGGCACTCGTGGGTGAAGCAGTTCTTCGTCGACCCGGCGAAGCCAGGCACGCCCATTTTCAGCGAGGGTCGCAACCACAAGGGTGAGGTCGTCCAGCGCACGCGAGTGTTCATCCCCGCGAAGCTGACCGACAACCGCATCCTCATCGAGAACGACCCGCTGTACTTCGACCGCCTCAACCAGCTGAGCGACCCGGTGCTGCGCAGTGCTCTGCGCGACGGCAACTGGGACATCTTCCAGGGCATGGCCTTCACGGAGTGGGACGCGAACATCCACGTGATCCCGTCCGCGCCCGTGCCCGATGGCGTGCCCATGTGGCGCTCGCTCGACTGGGGCTTCGACAAGCCGTACGCCTGCCTGTGGTTCTACGCCGACTACGACGGAAACGTCGTCGTCTTCAACGAGCTCTACGGCCAGGGCGACCAGGTGGGCAAGGGCAGCCGCGAGCCGGCCTCCGTCGTGCGCGAGAAGATCGAGGCCTTCGAGGCCACGAACAGCCTGTGGGTCCCGAGCGGCTACCTCGACCCGCAGTGCTGGGCCGCGCACGATGACGTCGCGTCCATCTACCAGAACCTCGGCGGCGCCAGGATGAACTGGCAGGCCTGGGCCAAGGGACCGGACTCTCGCGTCAACCACAAGCAGGTCGTCCACGACTACCTGAAGATCGTCAACGGCTCCTCCCGCCTGAAGATCATGGATCGGTGCAAGCACCTGATCCGCACCCTGCCGGCCCTCCCGCGAGATCCCCACAACCGCGAAGACGTCGACACGAAGGCGGAAGACCACGCCTACGACGCCCTGCGTGGGGGTCTGGTCCGCAGGGTGCTCAACCGCGAGGAGCGCCGCCGCACGTTCGGCCTGCGCACTCGAGCCCAGGCGCGGCGCATGCGCACCGTCGGGCAGTTCGGAGGCCTCGGTTGATCCACCAGATCGCACGCGGCCAGGAGCAGCGCATCGTCGAGTACGTCAACTCGAAGGTGCAGACGCTCAAGACCAACCGGCAGCTGCTCGAGCTCAAGTGGCTCCACTGCATGGAGGCCTACGGGTCGAAGTTCGACGAGGCCTGGGCCGAGCGTGCCCGCCAGGACAACCGCTCCGCCCGCTACCTGTCGCTGACCTGGGACGCCGTCGAGAACATCACCGCCCAGATGATGGCGATGCTCTTCCCGAACGAGCGCTGGTTCACCGTCGAGCCCGGCCGGCGCGGCGGCTTCGTCATGAGCGACGACCTGGACGCGCCGAAGATCGAGCACCTCCTGCGCTACCAGCACGACCAGATGATGTTCGTCGGCGAGATCCGCAAGCTCATCAAGTGGCTGGTCATCACCGGCAACTGCCCGTGGTCGATGACCTGGTGCAAGGAAAGCGCGGTCGACTACCCGGCGTACAGCGCCGCGATGCAGGCCTGGCTCATGCGGCAGGCGCAGGCCCAGGCGCAGATGAACCAGGCGCACGAGATGTGGTCGCAGCAGGCCGACGCCGCGCAGGCCCAGGGCCTGCCGCCGCCGCCGCCGCCGATGGCGCCGCCGATGGAGATGCAGCCGTCGGCCGCCAGCAACGTCATGTACGAGGGGCCGCGCCTGATCATCGGCGACCCGTTCAACTTCGTGATCGACGATCGGGCGAACGACGAGGAGACGGCCTTCCGCGCCGTGCAGACCTGGCGCAGCAAGGCCTACCTCGAGCACCTCGCCCAGGTCGACGAGACGGGCTACGCCGTCTACGAGAACCTCGACCAGATTCGCGATGCCGGCCAGTACAAGGACGACTACTTCAGCCGCAACCCGGCGCTCGCCGCTGCCTTCGGCATGCAGCTGCCGGACGACGCCTCGGTCAGCCTGATCGAAGCGGCGGGGGACTTCGAGCTCCCTCTGCAGGACGAGCTCGAGGGGGACCAGTTCATCCGCTGCTGGGTGGCCGTCGTCGCGAACAACCGCACGCTGCTGAAATTCGAGCCGACGCACCTGTGGTCGCGCCGGCCGCACATCCAGCTGGCGAAGCTCATCGAGGTGCCGGGCCAGGTCTACGGTGGCGGCCTGGTTGAGAACACGCTCGGCCTGACCGATGCGACGAACGTCCGGTTCAACCAGATCCTGGACGCCGCTGCGGTCGCCATCAACCCCGAGACGAAGGTCTTCGACGACGGCGTCTACGACCCCGAGACGGCCGAGAGCGGGCCGGGCGCCCAGCACATCGTCGGCGACATCAACAACCTGCAGCCGCTGCAGAAGAATCTGCAGGGCCTGTCCCTGGCGTTCACCGAGATCGGCCTGCTGATGAGCCTCGTGCAGCAGATGTTCCGGTCCCCGAACGCAGGTGCCGCCGTGCGCGGCGACACCTCGGCTACGCGCACCGCACGTGATACGTCGGTGATGGGCGGGTCGCTGCAGGACATGGCTCGCTACGTCGAGGAGCACGCCCTGGTGCCGATCCTCGAGATGCAGCTGCAGCACTCCCAGCAGTACCTGGACGAAGAGATCGTCATCAAGATCGTCCAGGAGAACATGGCGTCCTGGGCAACGGTCGGACCCGACCACGTGCAGCGCCGCTGGCTGACGCGAGTGCGCGGCTCGGCCAACACGATGCTCAAGGAAAAACGCCTGCAGGACCTGCTCACGTTCTTCCAGCTGGTGAGCGGCAATCCCCTGTTCGTGCAGACCGGCCAAGTCGACGTCACCTACCTGGCCAAACGCATCTACGAGGAAATGGGCTTCATGGACGGCGACAAGGTCTTCCCGGCCGCGATGCCGGGAATGATGGGGTTGCCGGGTGGAGGTGTGTTCGGTGGCGGACTTCCAGCGCTTGGAGGAGGCCCAGGCACTACAGGAGATCAGGGATACCCAGGCGTTGGCCTTCCTACGGCAGCGCCTCCAGCAGTTGCTCAACTCAGCCCGTTCACCTCAGCGGCCGTCGACGGCCTCATGGGCGGGCGAGCTCGCGTTTGAGGCGGGCCGCGCCGCCGCAGCGCTCGAGCTCATGCAGTGGATCGACACGTGCCTGAAAAGGCAGAGCAAGTAAACCGACCAACGCCGCCGGGCGCAAAACGGAGGACAGACCATGGCCGACGACCTGAGCGAATTCGACTACCTGGCGCAGGCAGCGCCGGACGACGCGAGCGCAGGCGATCCCGCCGAGCCGGCGGATGACGCCGATGTCGAGCAGCAGCAGCTGCCGGCGCAGGAACAAGAGCCCCAGGCGCCGCAGGCGCCGGAGCAGAACGCGACAGCTGAGCAGATCCGCGAGCTCAACGCACGACTGCGCTCCGAGCAGCAGCGCGTCGACGAGCTCATGCGGCTGCTCCTGAGCCAGCGCGGGCCGGAGCCTCAGCAGGCCCCCGCGCCGGAGATCGACCCGGACGTCCGAGCGTCGGTGTCGCCGCTGCTGGAAGAACGGCTGCGCGAGTACGACGCGATCAAGCGCGACTACGAGCACCGCCAGCAGATGGCCACGCTCGAGGAGGCCTCGCCTGGAATCGGCGCCCTGTGGCCGCAGATCCAGGCGGAGTTCGGGAAGCTGCCCGCTCACCTGCGCAGGGAATTCGACACGATGGCCGGCGCAATCGCTCTGCGCGAACGGATCGAAAGACGCACGGGCGCAGGCGCGGCTGGGGCCGCTGCCGGCAAACGTCGCGCACACACGGAATCGGCCCCTGGCGGCGGCCAGCGCACCCGCGCCCTGCCGACGCGCCAGGAGGTCATGAACATGAGCCGAGCGGATTTCGAAGCCTTCACCGAGGCCCTGCAACGCGCACAGCGTGCGCCGGCCAAGGGCGGCTACGACCCGCTGATCGAGTAAGGAGCTTCGAACATGGCAACCACCTGGGCGGGACTCATCGCCAACGAAGGCCAGGCCGGCTACATCAAGCCGACCGGCGCAAGCATCCCCAGCGCCCTGCAGGGCGTCTACGACAAGAACCTGCTGGAACGCGCCCTGCCGCTGCTGCTGCACGACAAGTTCGGCCAGAAGCGCACGCTGCCCCGCAAGAGCGGCAAGACGATGGTCTTCCGCCGCTACGAGACGATGAGCGTGGCCACCACGCCGCTCACCGAGGGGACGACGCCCTCCGGCGCCGACCTCACCAAGAGCGAGGTCGTCGCGACGATCGCGCAGTACGGCAACTTCACCCAGACGACCGACCTGCTCGAGACGATCGGCCTGGACGACATCATCATGGAAGCGACCACGCTGCTCGGCGAGAATATGGGCGAGTCGCTGGACACGATCTTCCGCGAGATCCTCGTGGCCGGCACCTCGTACACGTACGTCACCGCCGACGATGCGGGCACGCCGGCTACCGGCACCTCGAACCGGAACACGGTCAAGGGTGTGCTGAACAAGTACGCCATCGAGCAGGCCATCAACATCCTCGAGCGGAACAAGGCCAAGAAGTTCACCGGCCTGATCCAGGGCGCCCCGAAGGAGAACACCTGGCCGGTCGCGCCGTCGTACTGGTGCATCATCCACCCCGACATGGTGCGCGACCTGTACGCCACGGCCTACAGCACGCTCACGCCGGGATCGGACTTCATCCCCGTCGAGCAGTACGCCAACCAGACGCAGGTCATGGAAGGCGAGGTCGGCAAGTTCCGCTGCGTGCGGTTCATCGCCACCACGCAGTCCAAGATCTGGACCGACACCGGCTACGCCGTCAGCGGCCTGCCGTACCGGTCGGCCGGCACGAAGTGCGACGTCTACTCGGCGCTGTTCCTGGGCCGTGACGCCTACGGCATCGTGCCGCTGGACGGCCTGAACAGCCGCTCGATCGTCCACCGCGCCGGGAGCTCGGGCACGAGCGACCCCCTGAACCAGCGCTCGACCATCGCCTGGAAGGCCGCCACCACGGCCGTCATCCTCAACGACGCCTTCATGCACCGCGTGGAGTGCGCCTCGCTGGCCTAGTCGCCGCAACGGCCGGGCGGGCTTCGGCCCGCCCGGCAACAAGGAGGGCCAATGGCCTCGTCCACTTCCGTCACGTTCGGCGTCTCGCCGCTGGCGAACAGTCCCGTGGTCACCGGCTACGTCACGCTGAGTGCGAGCCCCGAGCTCATCTACATCGACCTGGGCTTCATCCCGTCGCGGGCCGAGATCATCTACCACGACGCAGCGACATCGACCCCTCTCGTCGCGATGCGCATCACCTGGGCCAACGGCGCCTACTCGCTCCTGTCGACGTCGGAGGGGACCACCGACACGCACGGGGTCTACGCCGTCTCAACCATCGCCAGCCCGAGTGCCGTGTGGGGCGGCCCGTGGCAGGCCCCCTTCGGAGCCAGCCGGCCGTCGCCGACCCGTGGCGACCAGGACTCGCCGAGCGGCCTCGGCGGCTGCGGCTGGTGGTCGTCGAACACCATGGGCGCCGCCGGCTACGACAAGCTGTTTTTCACCTTCTGGCGCTAGGCCAGAGCTCGCCGCCGGGCGTTAAACGGAGGAGACGAGATGAAGAACGATCCGAAGATCATCGAAGTCGACGAAGAGATGCCGGCGCCTGCCGCGCCGAAGCGCAAGCCGATCGCGGGAGTGCCGCTGCCCGAGGGGTTCGTCAACGCAGAGGCCGGCCAACCGGACCACCTGTGTTTGGACCCGAAGGGCCGCTACCAGCCGACCTGGTCGTCGGTCTACATCTCGCGCTCTCGCGAGACGCCGGAGCGGCAGTACTTCCTCGATGAGAAGGCGCAGCCGATTCACGTGCGCACCGACATGTGGGTGGACGTTCCGCCCAGCGTGGTCAACGCCCTGCGCACGTGCCGAACGGCACGCATCACTCGCGGCTCGTTGTCGAACGAAGGCCTGACGAGCGCACTCGCAGAGGTGGAGTCGGCGCCGCTGCCGCGCTTCCAGTTCTCGGTGATCCCGAGCGCCTAACAAGGAGGCGGGATGGCCCGCACATTCCTGCAGACGGTTCAGACGGTGGTGCGCTCGCTGGGTGAGACGCCGCCGTCGAGCCTATCTGTCCCCACCGAGACGACGACCGTCGTCATGGGCGCCGTCAACGACGCCCTGGCCGAGATCTACAACCGGGCGCGGTGGGACTTCCGCCTCAAGCAGAAGGGCTACACGTTCGTCGTGGGTGATGCGCTGTATGCGCTGCCGGATGACTTCGGCGAGTTGCACACGGTCTTCCTGCCGTTCAAGCCGACCGGCCGCCATCTGCAGTACGTGGCCTACGCTGACCTGATGGCGGCGCACGGCGACTTCACGATCACGCACGGGTCGCTGGCCGACCTCGACATTTCGCTCAGCATGATCGCGGCGTCCAGCAACTACCAGATCGAGGCCACGGGTGTGCCGGAGTACTTCACGTTCTTCGGCAACGAGCTCCTGGTGTGGCCGCCGCCGGACACCGACTACTGCAACACCGGGAAGCAGTTCCTGGTGAGCTACTACCGGCTCGCCCCTGAGCTCACGACGGCGTCGACCACGATCCCGCTGCCGAGCTCGCTCTGGCCCGCGCACACGTGCCTGGCCCAGGCCTACGCCAAGCAGTACATCGAGGCGCCCGACTACCAGGTGGACGAGGCCCGAGCCGAACGCCTGCTGGCCGGCCAGCTGAAGCGCAAGACGAAGCGCACCGGCGCCGCGCTCCGCTTCCGCCCGAGGTCCTGGTAATGTTCCAGCGCTTCGGCGGCATCGACCAGCACTCCGGCGACCTGGCCATGGACCCGACCAGCGCGGTCGATCTGCGCAACGTCGACCTGCACCCCGTTGGCGAGATCCGCACGCGGGGCGGCATGCGAAGCCTGGGCGTGGCGGGCGATCCATCCGAGATCTTCGGGATCGCGATGCTCGAGGCCGGCGGCGAGCTCTACATGTACGCCGCCCAGGCGAACTCGCTGCGGACCAGCGTGGCGGGGGCCTGGGAGTGGAGCTCCGGCGCCGACTGGGCCGCCGTGAGCGCCACCTTTGCTGCGGCCAGGTACGGCGTCGAAGAGACGGAGCCGGCCGACCACCACCCCGACGCGCATGGCACGAGCCTCTACGTCACCAACGGTGTCGGCATCCCGTGGGTCGTCTGGGGTACTGGCGGCGAGGAGATGCCGAAGCTCGACTACAGCGCCGAGACTGCCGGCGTGCCGACGAAGGACGCAGGCGGGCCGGAGTGGCGCGACTGGGAAGAGCACCCGCCCACCGGTATCTGCGCCATTGGCCATGGCACGACCGAGCAGCTGCTGGCCTGGGGCTTCGACGACGATCCGGCGCGGATCGACTACTCCGCGCTGCGCCTGCCGTGGCACTTCGGCCGCGCCAACCTGACCGGCGCCACTGAGGAGCCGCTCGAGGACGGCGGCTGGTTCTACGCCCTGGCCGACGACGCCGACGTCGTGATCGGCGCCATCCAGCACCTGTCGCGCATCGTCGTCTTCAAGCGGCGCACGACGATCGTCTACAGCGGCTTCCCCGGCGACGACCTGGCGATCGAGAACATCTTCCCGGTCGGATGCACGAGCTACAAGTCGGTCGTCCGCGTGGGCAACGAGCTCATGTGGTGGAGCGACCAGGGGCCGGTCACGCTCGTCGGCGTGCAGCAGTTCGGCGACCTGCAGTATGCGTCGGTTGCCGACCCGATCCGCCGCACCGTGAGCTCGACCTCGGCGGCGGCTGCGGCCGGCGCGTTCGCCGTGTCCGACCGCCGGAACATGCGCGTGATCTGGTTCCTGCCCTCAAGCACGACGCCGCTCGCGGTGGTGTACTACTACGACAGCCCGCGCCGCTGGACGATCTTCGACGGCCCGATCGCCGAATTGACCTGCGCCATGGACGGCCTGGCGAACGCCGGCGGCGACATCGTGGTCTACGGCGGCGATGCGGACGGGCTCGTCCACGAGCTCCTGCTCAACACCTCCGACAACGACGCCCCGATCTCGGCCTACTACCACACCGCCTGGCAGGCCCTCGCGCAGCACGAGACGCGCAAGCGTGCCCTGTTCGTCGACCTGATGTACGGCGCGAGCGGGGCGATCGGCGCCACCGTGGGCATTGCCTGGGACTACGTGGCGATCGCGTCGGACATGGGCGAGCAGGTCCGCGCACTGGGCTCCGCGTTCGTCGGCTGGAACGAGGCTACCTGGTGGTCGCGAGCAGACGCGGACGTCTGGGAAGAGGACGGGACGCTGCCGGCCGGCCAGGCCAACCCAGGCTTCTGGAACAACACCACGCGCCTGATCAGCCGCTTCGCGATGACAGGCACCGGATTCATCTACCAGCTGCAGCTGTCGAACGCATCGGCCAACGCGATGAACTTCGCCGGCTGGCGGGCCTTCCTCTCCGAGAGGGGGCAGCGCTGATGTGGACGGCGAAGGTCATCCCCCGCGAGTTCGTGTCGGCGGAGTTCCTCTACGACATCAGCAAGCGGCACGGCCTGCTGCACGCCCGGCCGGCGGCGTCGGTGGCGAACCTGCTGACCACGGCCAGGGACGCCGAGGTCTACACGATGTACGCCGGCGACGAGCACGTGGCCACGCTCATCCTGTCGCGCATCACGCCGGGATGGGCGGGCGAGTGCGACCTCATCCCCGTCCACAAGTTCTTCCGTGGCCACCAGAGCAACAACCTGCGCGATGCGGCGCGGCCGATCCTGCTCGACGCGATGGACCGCCACGAGCTCCTGCGGCTGACGGCCTGGGTGCCGATGTCGCGAGCTCGCGCTGTCCGCGCTCTGCAAAGCTGCGGGTTTCAGATCGAGGGCACGATGCGCCGCGCCGTGCAGCTGAACGGGAAGGAGCCCGAGGACCTGATCGTCCTGGGCCTGACGAAGGAGTAGCAATGGGACTGCTAGGTGGACTGACGGGCGCCCTGGGCGGCCTGATCTCGGGCGGCCCGCTCGGCGCCATCGCCGGCGGCATCGCCGGCCTGGGTGACTCGAACCAGCAGCGTGCGACCAGCGGCGTGGCGCTGCGGCCCTGGGACCAGCAAGAGCAGCAGGCGGTCAACGGTGCGTACGGTTCGCTGTTCGCCAACCAGGCTTCGCTGAGCCCGGCGCAGCAGGCGGCGTACATCCAGAACGCAGCGGCGAACTACTACGAGCCGATGCAGCACAAGATCACGCAGGGCGCCCAGGGCCTGATGTCGCGGAATGCGGCCCTCGCGTCCAGGCGCGGCATGGCCGGCTCGTCGGCAGCTGACGCCCGCGACCGGGCGACGGCGATCGCCGCCGGCAACGAGCTCGCGTCGGCCGCCGCCCAGGCGCAGATGTACGGCAACCAGCAGTACATGAACTGGGACGCGAACCGCCGCGCCAACCTCGGCGCCGCGCAGGGCACGATCAGTTCCCTGTGGAATACTCGCGCCGGCACCTCCGACCGGTACTCGTCGACGCCGAGCTCGCCCGTGGGCACCGGCCTGGGCCTGATGGGCATGGGCATCGGGATGGGCTCGCCGTGGGTCGACAAGGCCAACAGCTGGATCACCGGCGGCCTGGGCAGCCTGTTCGGCGGCGGCGGCTCACCCATCGGGACGCCCTACACCGGCGGCTACGACGCCTCGACCTACGGCCCGCAGCCGGAGCCGACGCAGACTCTCCCTGACTGGATGACGGGGGCAAACAATTGAGTCTCATGTCGCCCGGCCCTGGTGGCGCCGCTCTGCTGGGCGGCATGCAGATGGGGCTGCAGATGCGCAAAGGCCGCGAGCAGCAGGCCGCCGCGCAGGCCACCGCCGCAAACACAGCAGGACGCGAGCGCCGCGCCGAGAACAAGGCGTTCAACGACGACCTGGACTACCTGGTCAAGCGCTTCACGAACGCCCTGCCGGGCGAAGAGAAGCTGCTGTCGTACGAGTACGAGAAGACCGCGAAGGCCTGGCCTGGGCGCGAGCTCCCGTCCGTCGAGACGCTGGCCGCGCTCGTGGGCCGGGAGGGGTTCGGCAACCGCGCCGACACCGGCAAGTACTTCACGAACGAGCAGAACCTCAACGTGCGCGATCTGGACGGCGCGATGCAGGAGTTCATCGCCAGCGTGCCGCCGAATGTGCTGCTCGACCCGAACGGCTACCAGGACGCCGAAGAGCAGCTGCGCCACGTGGCGTCGACGCACGGGCTCAACGTCAAGACGATGGACCCGTACATCAAGGAGCTCGAGGGCCGGCGCCTGGTCGCGTCCGCTCAGCGTGCGTCGGGAGAGCGGCAGACGCTCGATCGCACGAAGTACGTCGACAGCATCATGAAGGTGATCCGCACGCGAGCGGCGATGGCGTACCCGTCGATGTCGGCCAGTAGCTGGACGTCACCGGGCTCGCCGCAGTCGCGCCTCGACCCGAACCACCTGCCCGAATACAACGCGATTCTCAGCCGCGCCGAGGCTCACGTGCGCGAGGCCTGGGACAAGGGGATCTTCGTCACGCCGGAAGAAGTCATGGCCCAGCTGAGGACCGACTTCCGCGACGTCCCGCAGGTGCTCAAGGCCGTCACGACGATCGCGAAGATGGGCGAGCTCGGCACGCCGACGGACATGCTCACCGGGCAGCGTAACGTATGGCAGCCGGCGCCAGACAACCCGGTCGGCAAGTACCTGCCTGGTGCGTTCGAATCCTCGAATCCGAAGCTGCCCGGCCTCGAGCAGCCCGCGCCGGCCGGCGCCGCCGCGCCCGCGCAGCCGGCCGCCAGCACGCCCTCGGTCCACTACCAGGAAACCGACGACGGCCGTCGCCGCATCTTCCTCGAGGACGGGTCGACCGTCATTGTCACCCCCGAGCAGTTCGAACAATACCGCCGCAAGAAGGCCGACGAGTGGCAGCGCCAGAACAGGGGTGGCAAGTGAAGCAGCAGTCCGCTGACGCCTGGCTCAAGTCGGTAGGCGAGGTCGAGCCCGCCACCGCTCCTGGCATGACGGCCGACGACTGGCTCAAGAGTGTCGGCCAACCAGACGTCCAGGCTCCCGCGCCGCCGCCGATGGTCCGCTCGCAGGACATCCCGTTCCGCGAGGAGGCTTGGCGCGGGCTCAAGACGAGCACGGTGTCCATGGGCGCCGACGCCGTCTCGTTCATCGGCGGCGCCGCCGCCGCGACGAACCACCCCGGCGTTCCCTACGACCCGATGGGTCTGCTCGCATACAAGCAGGCCTTCGACGTCGCGCAGCACCCTGAGATCCAGAAGCAGCGAGCCGAGGCGTTCAACGCATACGGCAAGGACATCGCCGAGTGGACGCAGCGCTTCGTGCGCGAGAACGGTTTCCAGGGGACGACCTTCGGGCATGATGTCCTGAACGGCGCGGCGTCGTACGTCGCGTTCGGCGTGCCGTCGATTCTGCTCGGTCTGACCGCCGGCCCGGCGGTCGGCGAGCGTGCGATGGCGATCGGCGAGTCGCTGGTCGAGGCGGGCGCGGTGCAGCGCACGCTGATCACCGAGCACCACATGACGCCCACGGCCGCGCACGAGGTTTCGCAGTGGGTCTTCCTGGCCAACCTCGGCCTGAACACCGCGCTGGACGCCGGCCAGCTGAAGTGGCTGCCTGACGGTGCGCTCACCAAGGCCATCCGTGGCGTGAAGAACCCCAGCGTGGTCGCCGCGAAGATCGCCTGGTACATGCTGCAGCAGGGCGCGAAGGAGGCCTTCCAGGAGGGCAGCCAGGAGCTCATCAGCGGCAAGGCCACCGGCGTGAAGGGCGACGTCCTCCAGGCCAACATCATCCGCTCCGCCGAGGTGGGCGGCATCCTCGGGTTCGCCGGCTCGGGCCTGGGCGGCGTGTCGGCCGTCCACGAGGCCAGCAAGCCGGACTTCACGACGATGACCGGCGACCAGGTCTACGAGGCGCTCCCCAGCACCCCCTGGATGCGCTCGGAGCCCCTGCGCCCCCCGACCGCCGACGAGGTCTACGCCAGCCTCGACCAGACGCCCCTGGCTGGCTCCCAGGACGCGCCGCCGGCGCCGGCCGACCAGGCGCCGCCCCCCGCGCCCGCGCCCGCCAGCGAGCCCGACAGGGGCTTCAGCTTCGACCCGGCGGATCGGGCCGGGACGGCGCCTGGCGCTGGTGGTCCCGAGCAGGGCTTCGGCTTCGACGCAGAGGCCCCTGGCAGCCGCCAGGCGGGCAGCACCGGCCGGGCGGCACCGGAGGGCTGGCAGAGCGCCCGCGCCCCGCAGGCGGCGCCAGAGGGCCGCCCAGGCCCCCTCGGCGTGCCGGTCAACCTGGCCGGCGACTCCGGCAGCCCGGCGGCCATCCAGGCGGCGTCCCAGGTCAGGACCCAGGACGAGGGCTTCGGGTTCGACGAGCCGGCGCCGCAGACCCGGCCCGAGGGGGCGCCGTTCGGCTTCGACCTGCCGCGCATGTCGCGAGCTCCCGGCGGCCGGACCGACGCCCAGCCGGGCGGCGAGTTCGACTGGCGCCGGCCGTACGAGTTCTACCTCGCCGGCATGCGGCAGGTGGCCGAGCGCATGCCCGACAAGCTGGCGATCGATCAGCTGATCCCCACGCTGCGCAGCTGGGGCGTGAAGAAGGAGGAGCTCGAGGAGGTCTGGCAGCCCCTGGTCGACTCGCGTGCGAAGCAGGGCGACAAGTTCATCATGCGCGGCCAGGCGATGAACTGGGGCGAGGAGATGCTCAACGAGATCGGGAAGATGACTGAGGTCGACCGCCCCGACCACGAGCGCTACACCGGCCCCGGCACAAACTACCGGGTCTTCCTCGAGCTCCGCCGGACGCCGGCGCCGTATTTCGAGACGCACTACGACCAGTACGACCTCGGCCACCTGCGCACGAAGGACGTCGTCGACGAGCAGGGCCGGCCGCTGCTGTACGTCGAGGAGACGCAGAGCGACCTGCACCAGGCTGCGGCGAAGATCATCAACAAGAAGACGAAGGAGCGCAGGGGCTATCGCGGCGAGCAGAAGAAAAAGCCGCAGGCCGTCGAAGACTACGAG
>CAZHSZ010000018.1:0-13072 GCA_964535425.1 uncultured Candidatus Saccharibacteria bacterium
CGGCCCTGGATGTCGTCGGACTTGATCGTGAGCATCTCGCGGAGCGTGTATGCCGATCCGTAGCCGAGGAGCGCCCACACTTCCATTTCTCCGAAACGCTGACCGCCGTTCTGCGCTTTTCCGCCAAGCGGCTGCTGGGTGATGAGCGAGTACGGACCGATGGAACGCATGTGGATCTTGTCTTCCACCATGTGATGGAGCTTCAAGACGTACATGTATCCGACCGAGATGTCCTGCGCGAACGCTTCGCCGGTGCGGCCGTCAAACAGCTGCATCTTTCCGGAGCGGGCGAATCCTGCCGCCTCAAGCTCGTCGCGGATTTCGTCCGCGGTAGCGCCTGCAAACGGAGGCACGACTGCCTGGTAGCCGAGCGTGTTTGCCGCAAGGCCGAGGTGCAACTCGAGAATCTGTCCGAGGTTCATGCGGGACGGCACGCCAAGCGGGGTGAGGATGAGGTCAATAGGATTTCCGTCCTTGTCGTACGGCATATCTTCTGCCGGAAGCACGCGCGAGATAACGCCCTTGTTACCGTGGCGGCCGGCGAGCTTGTCTCCGACCGAGACGTTACGCACCTGCGCGACCGTGACGACGATCTTCTTGATGATGCCGCTTTCAAGCTGGTCGCCCTTTTCGCGGGAGAATACCTTTACGCCAATGACGCGTCCGCGCTTGCCGCCTTCCATGCGGAGCGACGTATCCTTCACGTCCTTGGCCTTGTCGCCGAAGATGGAACGGAGGAGGCGCTCTTCAGGAGTAAGCTGGGTCTCGCCCTTCGGCGTTACCTTACCGACGAGAATGTCGCCGGGACGCACTTCAGCGCCGATGCGTACGACGCCTTCCTCATCGAGGTTCTTAAGGCGGAGTTCGCCGACGTTCGGGATGTCGTGGGTCGTGACCTCAGCGCCGAGCTTCGTATCGCGTACGGCACACTCGAAGTCTTCGATGTGCACGGTCGTGAACTTGGAGTTCTGCACGAGGCGCTCCGAAATGACGATGGCGTCTTCGTAGTTTGCGCCGCTCCAGCTCATGAAGGCCACACGGACGTTCTGACCAAGCGCCATCTGGCCGTTCGCGGAGCTCGAGGCGTCCGCAAGCACCTGACCCTTCTTCACCTTGTCGCCGGTTGAAACACTCGGGCGCTGGCTGAAAGCGGAGTTCTGGTTCGTCTGCATGAGAGCCTGGAGCTTGTACTCCTTCTTCTTCCCTTCCTTGTTCTCGACGACGATTTTCTTCGCGTCAACGAAGGTGACTTCACCTGCTTCAGCAGCAAGGACGAGGCGTCCCGTATTGCGGGCCGCATGCTCCTCGATACCGGTCGAGACGAGCGGTGCTTCAGGGATGAGGCACGGCGTCGCCTGCTTCTGCATGTTCGAACCCATGAGTGCGCGGTTTGCGTCGTCGTGGTCGACGAACGGAATCATCGCGGTAGCGGCCGAGAACATCTGGTAGGTCGAGGCGTCGATGAGGGTGATTTCCTCGCGCGCAACCACTGCAGGCTCGCCGCCGCGGCGCACTTCAATCGTGTCGGGAATAATCTTGCCCTTCGCATCAACCGGAGTCGCTCCGTGCGCTACCGTGTGCTGCTCTTCATCGAGCGCGTTCAGGTAGATTATTTCTTCGGTAACGACGCCCTTCTTCACGACTGCGTACGGGGTTTCAATCACGCCGAACTCGTTCGTGCGCGCATGAAGCGCCATACGGAGGATGAGACCGATGTTCTGTCCTTCAGGCGTATGGATCGGGCAGAGGCGTCCGTAGTGGGACGGGTGCACGTCGCGCACCTCGAAGCCTGCGCGCTCGCGCGTAAGTCCTCCGGGACCGAGTGCGGAGAGGGTGCGCATGTTTTCAAGCTCAGCGAGGATGTTCTGCTGGTCCATGAACTGCGAGAGCTGGTTTGCCGTGAAGAACTCGCGAATGGATGCCTGAAGCGGGCGCGGGTTCACGAACGCCATCGGAAGCGAGGTCTCGCTCTCAATGGTGGACATACGGTCCTGGATGTTGCGCTTCATGCGCGACATACCGACGCGCATGCGGGCCTGGAGAAGCTCGCCGACGAAGCGCACGCGGCGGAAGCCGAGGTGGTCGATATCGTCCGGTACCGCAGCCGGGTCCTGGTTCAAGCGGGCGATTTCGCCGACGATGCGCACGAGGTCGTCGAGCGTGAGCGCGCGCTGGTTAAGCGCCTTGCCGTCGGTCGGAAGTCCGAAGCGGGCGTTCAATCGGTTGCGGCCGACCTTCGAGAGGTCGTAACGCTCCGGAGTGAAGATGAGGTTTACGTACTGCTTCGCGTTTTCCGCAGTCGCGAGGTCTCCGTCGCGCATGCGGCGATGGATTTCCACGTACGCTTCCTCGGGGGTCTTGGTAGTGTCGTGCGCAAGGGTCGCCTTGAGAGCGGCAAGCGCCACTTCGTTTCCCTTGAAATGCTTCGCAATGTCTTCGCCGACGCCTGCTCCGAAAATAGTGAGGAGGTTCGTAATCGGGAACTTGCGCTTGCGGTCTATCTTTACGTAGATAGCGCCGTCCGGTTCGGAGTCGATTTCAATCCATACGCCGCGAGACGGGATGATTTTCGCGCCGAAGAACTGCTTACCCTTGATGTCCTCAGAAATGAAGAACGCGCCGAAGGAGCGGGCGAGCTGGGGGACGATGGCGCGTTCGACGCCGGATACCACGAAAGAACCGTGGTCGGTCATAAGCGGAAGATCGGCGAGGAAGATGTCCTGGGACTTCTCCGTGCCCATGGTCTTGTTGAGGAGGGTTACGGAAGCCTTGAGGGGGACTTCGTAGGTACGCATGTTCTCGCGCGCGTACTCCTCATCGCCCTTCGGTTCGCCGAGCTCGAAGCCGTCGAAACGAAGCTCGAACTTCTTTCCGGAATAATCCGGAATCGGGGAAAACTCTTTGAAAAGCTCTTTGAGCCCTTCCTGCACGAGCCACTCGAACGAGTCGCGCTGGTGAGCGACGAGGTCGGGGAACGCAACACGGGGTGCCTGGTAGGCGGCGAACGTCTTCTGCGGAAGTGCTTTGCCGTTATGCATGTTCGTCGTAAATAGGTAAATAAAATGAAGTCCTAAAATGCCAATACACTCGTACACGACGAGCCGCGTCTCCGGGTGCTACCCGAGACGCTTTCCTAATATTTTCTTCTATTTTCGCCCCCAGAGTGCCCCCATCACTCAATCTGTTCTGGTTCGCCCTAGAATACCCCCCACCACAAAGACGGTCAAGAGCACCTGTGTACAGCACTTATTTCCCCTTTTTACGCCATTCCTCTATCTTCGCGGCGTGTCCCGAGAGAAGTATGGGCGGGACTTTGTATTTCTTAGTACCAAACGTAATGACCTCCGGACGCGTATAGACCGCGTGGCTTGCCACGCGTCGCTCTTCGACCGACTCGTCTTTCCCGAGTACTCCGGGGATGCGGCGCGTCACTGCATCCACTATCGCCATGGCTGGTAGTTCCCCACCCGTATAGACCGCCTCACCTACCGAGTAGGTCTTTAACGTACCCATGGTCTTCAGCATCTTTTTGGCGCGCTCATCGATGCCTTCGTAGCGGCCGCAAATCAGCACGACGTCGTCATACTTCAAAAGCGTGTCCGCTTCTTTGTTATCAAATGCCTTAGCGTCCGGCTGGAACCACACGACGGTCGTCTTCCCTTTGGCGCGAGCGAGCGACTTCTTCACCGCTTTTACGACCGGAAGCGCCATCATCACCATACCGGGTCCGCCGCCGTACGGGCGTTCATCTACTTTCCGGTAGCTGAACTCGTTTTTCTTTTTATCTTTTGGGAGGTCGACGAAGCTTCGTGGATTCTGGTATGCCACGCTCATCTTTTTGTCGCTTCGCGCCCGTCCCAGTATGGATGCACTCAGGTACGCCTCGCAGGCTTCTGGGAAAAGGGTGATGAGATGGAACTTCAGCATTAGCCGAGTTCTTCGACGACCTGCTCGAGCGACTTCACTTCCTGTTCGCGCTTCCCGCCTACCGGCTCATTTACCTTGAGGTTTACACGAGCGTTATGCTTCATACCCACGACGCGAAGGAGGGTACGGATGGCCTTTGCGATATTGCCGTCGCGGCCGATGATTTTGCCCATGTCTGCGGCGTTTACCGTGAGCGTAAGAAGCACGCCCATCTCATCGACTGAGCGCACGATAGCCACGTCGTCAGGGTTATCGACGAGCGCTTTTACTACGTATTCGAGAAACTGGTGGTCTTGTTCCATAGATAGAATATCGGCGTTATCTGGTATATCTGACGGAAAAGCGCCGAAGGCGCGGAAACCTTATGCAGCGGGTGCTGCTTCTTCTGCGGCTACTTCGGTAGGAGCCTCTTCTGCTGGAGCGCCAGCCACTTCCTCTACGACTTCAGCGGCTGCGGTCGCTTCTGCTGCGGCCTTCTCAGCCGCCTCTGCGGCTGCCTTGTCTGCCGCTTCTTTTGCTGCGGCTTCCTCAGCTGCCTTCTTCGCGATGTTCTTTTCGAGGTTCTGCTTAGAAACAACTGCAGCGCTCTTCTTGCCTTCGAGAACGCCCTTCGTGATGAGGAGGTTCATGAGGCTTGGGGATACCTGGGCGCCCTTGGCCATCCAGCCCTTTATCTTCTCGCCGTCAGCGGAGAACTGCTTGGTTTTCGGGTTATAGCTACCGACGTGGTCTACGTACGTACCTGCCTTCGGTCCCGAGGTCTTCTCGAGCACGAGCATGCGGAACGCCGGGTCGTTCTTTCGTCCAATGCGCTGGAAACGGATCATCAACATAATTCGCGGAGCATACCAAAATAGTCCTGTGCGGTCAATGAGCGCAAAAAGGCGGCGACACTCGAGGGGTTTGAGTATCGCCGCAAGGCGTTCAGATTCGTCTCTCAGGGAGGGACGGGACCCGAGAAACCGGCAGGCCATATCACGCATACGGCCGCCTAGTAAGCGTAGCAGAAGCGCGACAATCTGTTAAAGTACAAGGAACGTGAGTGCCACTGAAAAGACGGTCTATGAGGGGCCGATAACGATTACCAAGACCGGCAAGGGCTTCTTTACCTTTGACCCGAATGAGGAGGATATATTCATCCCCGGAGAGGCGCTTGGCGGCGCGTTCTCAGGCGACATCGTAAAAGTGCAGACCACCGGCACATACGCAGACCCGCGCACCCGCGAGAAACGCACTTCGGGCAAAGTTATCGATATAGTCACCCGCACCCGCGACACTTTCGTCGGAAAGCTCGTGCAGGAGAACGGACGCACCCTCCTCATCCCTGACTGGAAGAAGATGTACGTCCCCTTCCTCGCGCAGGGCGAGAACCTCCCTATCGGCTACAAAGTAGTATTGAAACTTGGCGGCTGGCCGATAGAAGCTCCCTACCCATGGGGTACGGTTATCGAGGTCATCGGCGAAGCGGGCATACATGATGTCGAGATGCGCGCACTCGCGCTCTCCCAAGGCTTCAGTTCGGACTTCCCTCCAGGCGTCGTCGCCGAAGCAAAAAAGCTTGAGGAGACGGGCGAGGCGATGATTGCGGAAGAAGCAAAAACCCTTCTTCCTTGGACCGGATGTCAGGGTGACACCTTGACCTCGAAGGCGCGCCGCGACTTCCGCCCCATCACCACGTTCACCATCGACCCCGCGGATGCAAAAGACTTCGACGATGCGCTCTCGGTACGGAAGCTTGAAAACGGGGACATGGAAGTGGGCGTACACATCGCGGACGTCTCGTTCTTCGTAAAGACCGGAAACGCCATAGATACGGAGGCGCGCCATCGTGCCACCTCGGTCTACCTGGTCGACCGCACCATCCCAATGCTTCCGCACGTACTTTCAAACAACTACTGCTCCTTGAATCCGGACGTCGACCGCCTCTCCATGTCCGCCGTATTCGTACTCGACAAGGATGCGAATATAAAGGAAACGTGGTTTGGGGAAACGATGATTCACTCCGACAAGCGCTTTGCCTATGAAGAGGCGCAGGCCGTGCTTGATACCCAGAGCGGACCGATGCTCGAAGAGCTCAATACTCTGCTCGCACTCTCAAAGAAAATCCGCGCGCGCCGTGTCGCGAAGGGTGCCATTGAATTTGATACCGCCGAGGTGAAGATAGAGCTCGACGAGGCGGGCAAGCCGGTCGCCGTACGCCTCAAGGAACGCAAGGATACGAACCTCCTCATCGAGGACTTCATGCTTCTTGCAAACGAGGCGGTTGCGACCGAGCTCTCCAAGCTCGGAAAGCAAGCGGGAAATCCCGCAGTCTACCGCATCCACGAAGCGCCGGACGCAGAGCGCATCATAAACCTCGCCGCATTCCTTAAGGTGCTCGGCTACGACCTCAAGGTAACCGGCGACGGACGCGTGAAAGGTACGGACCTGAACAAGCTTATGGACCAAGTGAAGGGAAAGCCGGAAGAGTACCTCATAAAGATGGCGACGCTGCGCTCCATGAGCAAGGCGATTTACACCACAAAGAATATCGGCCACTTCGGGCTCGCGTTCGAGTTCTACACGCACTTCACCTCTCCTATCCGCCGCTATCCGGACATCCTCGTGCACCGTATGCTGAAAAACTACGTGACCGACGTCACCCTCTCGAAAAAAGCGATGGATGAGTTCGACCAGCTCTCCCTGCACTCAAGCGAGCGCGAAGTGGCGGCTGCGGAAGCTGAGCGCGACTCCATAAAGATGAAGCAGGTGGAATTCCTCGCGGGACGCATTGGGGAGGAGTTCGACGGTGTGATTTCAGGCGTCACCGACCGCGGTCTCTATGTGGAACTGAACGAGACGCATGCCGACGGTATGATACGGCTGAGCTCCATCGGAAACGATTTCTATACGTACGACCAGAAGCGCTACCGCATCGTCGGAGAAAAGACACAAACGCAGTATGCGCTTGGCGACCCGATCCGCGTGAAGCTCATAGCCGCCCGCGTCATTGAGCGCGAACTCGATTTCGAACTCGTAAAAGAGTAAACAATCGACCCGCCGAACCCCTTGCGGGATGCGGCGGGCGAAAGAACAGTTATAGGTGAGAAAGCCCTACTAGAAGGGCCACCAGGGAGCCATTTTCAGGAACTGGTAGCCGATGAAGAGCACGAAGCCTGCGGCCGTGAGCTGCATCACCCGGACGCGCCACATGAGGCGCGGTTCCGTCTTCACGCGTGACGCGTCAGCGTACGCGGTATTCAGGACATTGCTATGGCCACGAGCCATGACGTTTCTCCTTGAGCAAATCCCTTTGGGAGGGATGGGACGGCACGTGCGTGCGCCGTCTTGCATAGTAGTTAGCGCTTTAGGGAAATGTTTGTCAACCGTAGCTGTATATAAAATGTTCGCGCGCTGACCTGGAGCCAGCGCGCGCAATAGAGGACCTAACGGGTGTCCGTATCCCTCCGCCTTTCGAGCGCGGGAAAGCGATCTTCGTCGCCCTTCACGAATTCTTCGTACCGCCTGCGGTGCGTCGGCGTCAGTGTTCTTCCGAACACGTGCGCTTCCCGCGCCGTAGCCTGTTCCGCTTCGTGAGGCGTTACACCCCAGTTTTTCCAATCTCCGGTTGCACGGGTCATGGTAACGGTCTCCCCTGTTCCGCTATGTCTAACGCAGACATAGCTTAGGACGGATGCTATACCCGCTCCGTATCAAATACAACCGAAGGAAGTGCAAAACTATTTTTCCAAAATCCTTGAGAGCGCGAGCGCATATGCCGCTTCGCGAAGCGTGACCCCTTTAGTGAGCGCAAAGTCCGCCACATCGCGATACGCATCTTTCATCGTTTCCTCGAGGCGTTCGCGCACGTCGGCCTTCGTCCACTGCTCCCCGGCCTTGTTTTGGAGCCATTCGAAATAGGAGACCGTGACTCCGCCCGCGTTCGCGAGCACATCTGGCACTACGGCGATGCCGCGCTTTGCAAGCATATCGTCCGCCTCGGGCGTCACGGGGCCGTTCGCGATTTCAAGCACGATGTCCGCCTGCACCAATTCCACGTTTTCAACACGCACCTGCTCTTCAAGCGCCGCGGGCACGAGTATGTCGCACGCTTCCGTAATCACCGCGTCAGGGGCGGAAAGGGATTCACCGAGTGCTTCCCCTGCCTCCTTTTTCGCAAGTACTGAAGGGACATCGATACCGCTTCTTTCGATGAGCGTACCTTTACTGTCGGCGAGCGCGACTATCTTCACGCCCATTTCGGATAAGAGATGCGCCGCCTGCGCGCCCGCATTCCCCGCGCCCTGGACCGCAGCCGTAAGCTTCGACGCATCCTTATGCTGATCGGCAAGCAAAGCATTCAGTACGAAAATGGCGCCGTCAGCCGTTGCGGTATCGCGCCCGAGGCTTCCACCCTTATCAAGGGGCTTTCCGGTAATCATCGCCGGAGCGGTATGCCCGACGATTTTCTCGTATTCATCAAGCATCACCGCCATGATGTCGGGATTTGTGTATACGTCGGGCGCCGGCACATCCACATCTGGTCCCAAATGCTCGGCGAATGCGCGCACATAGGCGCGCGCTACTTCATGGAGCTCGTTCTTCGAATGCTTCTTCGGGTCTATCGCGACCCCACCCTTGGCGCCTCCGAACGGAATCCCGACGACGGCGCACTTTATCGCCATCATCGCCGCAAGTGCGGACACTTCGTCTTCGTCCGCATCCGGATGGAAGCGAATGCCGCCCTTGTAGGGTCCCCGTGCATTGTTGAACTGCACGCGGTACGCCGGAAACGTCGCGGTGCCGCCCGCGTCAAGCGGTATCTCTAAATCAGCCTTTAGCACCCGGTCGGGCGTCATAAGCTTCGTCCGGTCCTCCTCGGAGAGGCCTAGGAGCGTCGCTGCTTTTCCCACGTTATGCTTGAAGTATTCGAAGGCGGCCATGGTCGGTATTGGTTAGTACACCCGGATATGCGCAAATCTTACTCCTGTATTCAAATAACCCCGAATGGGGATATCCCTAGCTCGCTTACCGGAAGACTCGCGCTCGGACCTTGTCCGAGCTCACGTCTTCCGCCGCTCGCTCCCCCATAGGAATCTTCTCCATAAGAATGGAGAACCCAAAATACAAAAAGCGGCTTCTACTTAGCTACCGCGACTGCTTCTTCGAATTTCACGGAGAGGAGCTTGGAGATGCCGTCGTTGCCCATCGTGACGCCGTAGAGGATGCCCGCGCGGCTCATGGTCTCGCGGTTGTGCGTGATGACGATGAGCTGGGACTTCTTCGCGAGGTTTTCAATCATGTCCCCGTAGCGGCGGCTGTTCGCCTCATCAAGCGCGGCATCCGTTTCGTCGAGTATCAGGAACGGCGGAGGGTTCACCTGGCTCATCGCGAAGATAAGCGCAATGGAAGTGAGCGCGCGCTCGCCGCCCGAGAGCTGCATTAGGGACTGAAGCTTCTTCTTCGGGAGATGGACGGCCACCTCAAGTCCAGGGCGCTCGGTGCGCTCTGCAGGCGCATCGGTCGCCTGTTCGTCTTCTTCGTCCTCATCCTCGTCTTCGGCGACTTTCGCGGTGATTTCTTCGAGCATGAGTTTCGCACCACCTCCACCGAACATGAGCGTAAAGAATTCGCCAAACGAGCTGTTTACCTTCGCAAGTCCTTCTGCAAACGATTTGGCAAGTTCGGTATCCAAATCGTCGATGAGTTGTTCAAGCCCGGTGGCCGACTTCGAGAGATCCTCAAGTTCGCGTGCGAGGAATTCTTCGCGGTTCTTCGTATCGTTGTATTCGGTTCGCACTTCTTCTCCGGTCCCACCCGCCTCCTCGATGCGGATTTTGAGACGCATGAGCACATGCTTGCGGTCTTCCTGCATCTTCCGTTCCTCTTGCGGAAGGACTTGAAGCGGCTCGTATGAAAACGCCGCGCTTCCGGCAAGCTGAAGTACTTCACCGCGCTCGTTCCCGAGCTGCTCATCGAGATAATCGAGCTCGCGTGCTCTGGCCTCTTCGCGTGCAAGCGCGGACTCCTCACGCGCGCGGCTCTCGGCAAGCTCGAGGATGCGCACCTTCGTTTCGCGGCCCGTCTCCTCGTATGCCATACGCGCTTCGCGCGCCTTCTGAAGCGTGCTTCGCGCGGCATCGGTGCGCGCTTCAAGGTCCTTGTCCTTTTCAAGGAGTTTCTCCTTCTCACCTTCAAGCCGGTACACTGCTTGCTCTTCCTCGGCAAGATAGTCGTCCGTCGGAAGCGCGAAGCGTTCGAAGAACGCCGCGACAATCGCGCGAAGCGACTTCAGGGACGCAAGGAGTGCCGACGGCTCTGCCGTATCTTCGTGCTTCGTCTGCTTTTCCACTTCGTCCCTAAGCGCTTCGATATGCTCGCGTGGCACTTTTACGTACGGTTCGCGAGCGAGTGCCTGGCTTCGGCGCTTCGCTTCCGAAAGCGCGCCCTCGATGCGGCCGATTTCGCGCGAAAGTTCTGAGCGTTCCGCCGTCACCTTATCGAGGTCGCGCTCGGCAAGGCGTACGGCTTCGATACGCTTCATCCCCTCGCTTTCGTTCGAGGTCTCGTTTTCAAATGCCCCGAGCTCACGCTCTGCGACCGCGAGGCGTTCCCTCGTGTCGCGCATTTCATGAGCGTTCTTTTCCTTTTCGACCGCGATGAACTTTTCTTCGATGGAGAAATACTCGCGCGCCTTTTCCGCAAGCTCGCGCATCAGTTCCTCGGCGCGTTCAAGCTTCTCCACCTGCTTCGCGAGGAACTTCAGATGCGGCGCAAGCTCGCGACGAAGACTCTCCACCTCGCGCACGTTCTCGCGGGTCTTCTCGAGTTTCCTGAGCGCTTCCTGCTTCTTGAACTCGAATACCTTAAGTCCGAGCGCATCCTCGAGCATCGCGCGACGCTCCTTGGGCGACGCTAAGAGAATGCGGTCCGCCTCTCCCTGCGAAATGATATGGTGGCCGGTCTCGCCGATGTTCGCGGAAGCCAAGAGCTCCTGCACATCGCGAAGACGTACTTTCGAGCCGTTTATCGAGTACTCGCTCGCCCCGTCGCGGAACACCGCGCGCTCGATGGTGACTTCCTCGAAATCAAGCTTAGGGAAAATTTTCTTCCGGTTATCAAAGACGATGGCGACCGAGGCGCGGTTCTGGCGCGCCGTCTCATGCGAGCCCGCGAAGATGAGGTCTTCGCTTCGCTTGCCGCGCATGCTTTTCATGGACTGTTCGCCAAGCGCGAAGCGGAAGGCTTCCGCGATGTTCGATTTACCGGAACCGTTAGGCCCAACGACCGCGGTAGTGGCCGTAGCAAAATCAAGCGCAGTCTTGCGCGCAAAGGACTTGAAACCGGCTATCTCGAGCCGCTTGAGCATATGTGAACAGTATAGCGTACTGGCTTTGAGTTCTCCGCGGGGTCCCCATTCCTATGGGGAAGCGAACGGCGTGTGCTAGGAGCAAGGCTGCTTCAGCCGCGCGAGCAGCACACGGTACGAGAGCTATTTACCAATTAGTTTTTTCGAGAGCGTTCTGAGCTGCAGATTGTTCCGCTTCCTGTTTCGACTTCCCTATTCCGCGCGCGATTTCCTTTTCTTCGAGATAGACGCCCACGGTGAATTCGCGGTCATGGTCCGGACCGTCTTCGCGGATGGTCTTGTAGTTCGGGGTGATGCCTTTCTTGTTCTGCGCCGTTTCCTGGAACTTCGACTTCGCATCCTGATAGCTTCTCGCGGCAATGATGCCGTCTAATTTCGGGTAGAGGTGTTTGTTCAAAAACGCATCCGCCGCGTCATATCCCTGGTCGAGATAGAGCGCACCCACAAGCGCTTCAAACGCGTTTGCAAGTATTATCTGACGCGCACGTCCCGTGTCGCGCTTCTCGCCTTTTGAAAGGAGGAGCATGTCGTTTACGCCAAGCGCATCGGCGACTTCGGCGATGGAGTACGTGTTCACGAGTGCCGCGCGATACGCGGTCAAATCCCCTTCCGACTTCTCCGGATACTTATGAAAGAGGAAATGAGTAGCCGAGAGCTCAAGTACCGCGTCGCCGAGGAATTCAAGGCGCTCGTTATGCGCTTCGGAGGACTTATGCTCGTTCAGATACGAGCGGTGCGTGAAAGCCTCCTCAAGGAGTTTGAGGTTTTTAAAGGTGAGGCCGAGGGTGTTCGCGTGTGCGCCGAAGTCCATGAAGGGAAAGTACCGTATCGTACGGAAAAAGGCTACTGGGAGGATTTATCCAATAGTTTCTGAACCGCGGCCGTGACTATCGGCAGCATATCGTCATAAAAATTGAGCGTCAGGATATCCGGAAGACGGAACCAGCGCGCATCATCAAGCCCGCCGCTCTTTTTCAACTGTATCTGGTCGTACGCGGATCGGGCGAGGAAGTAGGAGACGTGCTTGCGGTATTTTCCGTGCTCGGGGTGCGAAGCCACGTATTCGTTCTCCCCGATTTTTTCCTCTATCACCACCTCAAGCCCGATTTCTTCTTTCACTTCGCGCTTCGTACCTTCCTCTATCGTCTCATCCTTTATGTCTTCCCGGTCTCCTATCTTTCCCTTCGCAAGCGTCCAGTGGCCGAACACATCATGCACGAGCGCGAGATAGTACTGGCCCTCATGGAGCGCATACACGACCGCACCGCCGAGCTGCTGGAGCGGAATGTCCTCATACTTCTTTCTTACTGCAGGCTTCTTCCCCTGTTCGTCCTTGCCCGGTTCTCCCATTTCCTTGTAGACGGCGCCGAGTACGCCGTTGATGAAGCGGCCGGAGGAATCGCCTCCGAAAATTTTCGCGAGCTCTATCGCCTCGTTTATCGCAACCTTGGGCGGGACCTGTGCACGGTCTGAAAAGAGAAGCTCGTAGAGCCCGATGCGGAGAATATTCCTATCGATAGGAGCAATGCGCTCGAGCGGCCAGTCGGGAGCCGCTTTCGTGATGATGAGATCGAGGTCCGGGCACTTCGCTACCACTCCCTGAAGGAGGCTTTCCATGAACGGTCGGTCGGTGTCGCTTCCGCCGAATTCTGAAGCGTTTCGTTCGAGCACTGCCGCTACTTCGTTTTCCGGAGTATGCGCCGTATCCCACTCAAAGAGTGTCTGTAGGACTACGGAACGAGCAAGATGCCGATTGGCCATATAGGTTCTATCTGTAAGCGTAACAAACGACAGCGC
>CAZHSZ010000018.1:13172-14503 GCA_964535425.1 uncultured Candidatus Saccharibacteria bacterium
CGGGGTCCCCATTCCTATGGGGAAGCGAACGGCAGAAAGCGTGAGCAACGGCGCATCGCCGGAGCGTGAGCTTTCTGGTAAGTGAGCTAAGCTCCTCCTCCCATTCCGGAACGTGCCTTGGCTTTCCCTTTCTGTCCTACCTTGCCGAGGACGCCGGTCTTCTTCGGCGCTTCCTTCGCTTCTACGTGTACCGGCTGCTTGTCGCCTGCAACATCGTCATGCTTGTGCGCTTCTACGCGCCTCTTATGATCCTTCGCTTTCTCCTTTACTTCCTTCTTAGCGATAATCTGCTTTCCGCGGTACATACCGGTGGTCTCATCAAGGCGGTGCGGGAGACGGAGCGCTCCGGATTCCTTATCCTTGACGATAACGCGGTCCTTCAAAGCATGATGGCTTCGGCGGTTGCGGGTGTGGCCCGAGGTGTGACGCATTCGTACTGACATAGGCGCTACCTTACCACATACCCCCGAACGTGTCCAAATCTAGGAGAAGTTCTTACAGAAGCTCAGTCTATGGAGGTCCGAAAGCCCCTGTTCCCGTATAGCCTGTATATGCGCCTTCGTTCCATACCCCTTATGCCCTTCAAATCCATATTCCGGGTACTTCGCCGCAAGACGGACCATATGACGGTCGCGCGAGACCTTGGCGGCTATGGAGGCGAGCATGATGGCCGGTATAAGTGCATCGCCGCCAATGACCGTCTCTTGCTCATATTTGATGGGAGCTTTAAGCGAGCCGTCGAGCCATACCTTACCCGCTTTCGCATCAGGTAAAAGCTTCTCCACCGCTTCAGCGACCGCATCCCTTATAACCACCGCGATTCCCCGCCCGTCTATTTCTTTCGCGCTTTTGAGCACGACAGCCACCTGTATCGTTCCCGCTTCCGTACACTCAACGAGACGGGCGAAGAGGGCTTCCCGTTTCTTTTCAGAAAGCTTTTTCGAATCATTCAATCCTGGGAACTCGGTAAGAAAATCGAACCCTTCCGGAGCGCATACGGCTCCGACCGCTACCGGGCCTGCGAGCGGGCCGCGGCCCGCTTCATCAACCCCTAATACCACTTTCCTCTTCATTTCGCGTGTCTTCAACTGGAAGTGCGTGAATCTGCATTTCCTGGACTCCTTCCGGAGCAGGCTCAAGGGTAAGTCGGTACCCTTTCCCCGAATTAAGGTAACGCGCTATCTGAACGGCAGTCATGCTTCCTGCTGATTCCGCTTGCGCCTGGCGCTCACGGCGCATCGCCTCCTGTCGTGCAGCCTTTTCCGCATCAAGCTGTGCTTGTCGCTTGTCTATAAACGTATCGTCTATTGAGGATCCTTCTCCGGCCATTA
>CAZHSZ010000019.1:0-4352 GCA_964535425.1 uncultured Candidatus Saccharibacteria bacterium
GCAAAGCTTCAGGCATTCAACCTCGGTTACGACAACTTCCTCGGCCGCCTCGCTATTACGCGCGTATACGAAGGAACTATCAAGAGCGGTGACAACGTATTTGAAAAGAAGCCCGACGGCACGAGCCGCACCGGAAAAATAACCAAGCTCTTCACCTTCAAGGGCCTTGAGCGCGTCGAGACCGACAAGGCGGAAGCGGGCGACATCGTGCTCATCGCCGGTCTTCCGGAAATTTACATCGGCGAAACGGTTTCAACCGACGAGGGCGTAGAACCACTCCCAGCGATTGCGATTGATGAGCCGACCATCACGGTGAACTTCCTCGTGAACAACTCGCCGTTTGCCGGCAAGGAAGGGAAGTACGTGACCAGCCGCCAGCTCCGCGAGTATCTTGAGCGCGAGCTCCAGGTGAACGTCGGTCTCAAAGTCGACTTCGAATCCCCAGAATCATTCAAGGTATCCGGACGCGGCGAGCTCCACATCGCCGTCCTTTTGGAAAACATGCGCCGCGCAGGATACGAAATGCAGGTATCCCAGCCGCAGGTAATCATCCGCGATATCGACGGCGTGAAGTGCGAGCCGTTTGAGGAAGTCATCATCGACACGCCGTCGGAATTCCAGGGCGCCATCATCGAGAAGCTCGGTGTGCGCGCATTCGTGCTCCAGAATCTCACCCAGCAGGACAACAGCGTGCGCCTCACCTTTGAGGGGCCGACCCGCGGGCTCTTGGGCTACAAGAACATCTTCGTCGTTGATACGAAGGGCGAAGGCATCCTCTCTTCGCGCTTCACCGCCTTCAAGCCGTACGCAGGCGAAATCAAGAAGCGCCAGGTAGGCTCGATGATTTCCATGACCTCCGGCAAGTCTCTTGGCTACGCGCTCTGGTACCTCCAGGAACGCGGCGTTTTGTACATCAATCCGGCCACCGAAGTGTACGAAGGTATGGTGGTGGGCAACACCTCTAAGGGCGAGGAGATGATGGTGAACCCGACGAAGGCGAAGAACCAGTCGAACGTTCGCTCCTCTGGTATGGACGAAGCCATCAACCTCTTCCCGCCGATTCTCCTCACCATCGAGCGCGGCCTCGAGCTTATGCAGGAAGACGAGTATCTCGAAATCACGCCGGAATCCGTGCGCCTACGCAAGCAGTTCCTCACCGAACAGGAACGAGCGAAAGCAAAGCGTACCTAAGCCGTTTTATCGTGCTTCCTTGTGCGGTCGCCTGAAAGGTGATATAATCCATCTACAACGTTTCTCACTTAGTTTTTTCGTCTTGAGAGTCACTCAAGACCACCCGTGCAGAGAGGAAAAGTAAAAGGGTGAAACTCTCGAGACGTTGCGTACCACTACGCAATCAAAGGAAAAGGAAACTCTTTTCCACCTGCATCAGGGGTATGAGGACTTCGGTCCGATTAACCATCAGCGCCACGCACCCTTTCCTCACGCGCGGCACCAAAGAACCAATAAAAATGGCTACGACATACATAGTGCGAAAGAACAGCCGGAACGACCTCAAAGATCGTCCGGGATACGAACGTTTTGCAAACAAGCGCAGCGGACCCTCTTCCGGAGGCCCTAAGCGAACCGGCGGAAGCGGCGGTGGCTACTCACGTGGCCCACGTCCTGATGGACCGTCTCGCGGCGGATACCGCGGAGCACCGTCCCGTGGAAACGGCGGCGGTCGCGGACGCGGCGGACGCCAGCAGGAAATGGCCGTCGACCTCTCAAAGCTCGTAAACAAGGCGAAGCCGCAGGTAGAGGAGGACGTATTCGTCCCCAAGCATTCCTTCGCCGATTTCCCGATTGATGCACTCCTCAAGGAAAACATCATCACGAAGGGCTATAAGAATCCGACGCCGATTCAGGACGAGTCCATTCCGCACGTACTCAAGGGTGAGGACGTCGTAGGGCTTGCGAACACCGGTACCGGAAAGACGGCGGCATTCCTTATTCCGCTTATCGACAAGGTGCTCAAGATGCGCGCGCTCGGAAAGGAAGAACGCATCCTCGTGATGGTGCCTACCCGCGAGCTCGCTATCCAGATCGAAACCGAATTCTGGGGCTTCGCGAAGCGTCTCTCCATGAACGCGGTAGTGTGCGTGGGTGGCGCGGGCATTGAACCGCAGATCCGCGTACTCCGCCGTAATCCTGCATTCGTCATCGGTACGCCGGGACGCTTGAAGGACCTTATGGAGCGCCGCGACCTCGACCTGTCGCAGTTCTCGACGGTAGTACTCGACGAAGCTGACCGCATGCTCGACATGGGCTTCATCGACGACATGCGCTTCATCCTTTCGAAGATGCGCTCTGAGCGCCACACGCTCTTCTTCTCGGCTACGATGGACCGAAGCATCGAGCGTCTCGTGAACGACTTCCTCAAAAATCCGGTACGCATCTCGGTTAAGACCCGCGATACGGCCGCAACGATTGACCAGGACGTCGTGCGCGTCGCGCGCGGACGAAAGCTCGAGAAGCTTATCGAACTCTTGAAGAATCCTGAGTTCGACAAGACGCTCGTTTTCGGACGCACGAAGCACGGCGTAGAACGCCTTGCGCGCGACCTCTCGCACGTAGGCATCCGCGCCGAGTCCATCCATGGCGATAAGACCCATGGCAAGCGCCAGAAAGCGCTCAGCCTCTTCAAGAGCAATCATGCAAGCGTCTTGGTAGCGACCGACGTCGCTGCCCGCGGACTTGATATCTCGGGAGTCTCGCACGTCATCAACTTTGACCTGCCGGCTACCTATGAGGACTACACGCACCGTATCGGACGCACTGGCCGTGCTGGAAAAACGGGAGTGGCCCTTACCTTCATTGAAGAGGGGTATTAATCCCTCCTACTGTTAGGAACGAAGGCCAGGCGAACTTCTTGTTTTCTAAGTCGCTTCGCTCCTAACAAAACAATGTCGCGTACCGGCCGCGCCGGTAAGACCGGTGTCGCGCTCACGTTCATCGAAGAAGGATATTAATCCTTTTCACTACGGTAAAAACAAAAACCGGCCGCATACGCGGCCGGTTTTTGTTTTAAGGCGTGTACCTAGTTATACAACAATATTGCGCTGACTACGGCGCCCTGCAGCACGATGTAGATGAGGTTCGAGAGCACAATAGGCATTTCCTTATGGAGGAGGCCGTAGACAAGCCACACGCATGACAAGAGCACCCAGACCGTCCACGTAACGAGCGAGAGGCCTTTCGTATCCTGCGTCATGAATACCTGGTACACCTGGGGTAGGGTAGCAAGCGGACCGATAAGCGCGACGCCCATCATGATTTTGTCGAGGAAGCGTTTGAACGCGTCCGGATGCGGATACGGTTCAAGCCGTTCGTGCATTCGTTTGCGGAGCGAGAGATGATGATGGCCGTCCATGTGCCCTTATTCTAACAGGTATTTTGGCCGGTTGTGCAAAATTGGGAGCAAGGTATCCTATATCTCATTGCTAAGTAATATTCGTTCCTAATCATTCTATGACCACGTCAAAAGACAGTCCGTTCGTCGATAAGTACCTCACCCCGATTGCGGTGCTTCTCGGCGCGATTATCATCGCCGTTGCCTTCGCGTTCGGCACCGGCGGCACGAAGCCGACGACCGACGAACCGGGAGGCGCGGTTGCGGCCGACATCAAGAATTTGAAAATCGGCTCGTCTCCGGTCATCGGAAGCGCCACGGCGCCGGTCACCATCGCGGTCTGGTTCGACTACCAGTGTCCGTTCTGCAAGCGCTACGAGCTTGATTCGATGGAACAGATTTATACGAACTACGTACAGACCGGAAAGGTGAAGGTCGTACTGAAGGACTACCAGTTCCTCGGTCCGGACTCCGATACCGCATCCGTTATCGCTCGCGCGGTATGGGAAGCGTATCCTGAGAAGTTCCATGACTGGTACAAGGCCATAATGACTGCGCAGGATGACGAGAACGGCGGCTTCGGCGACGAAGCAAGCGTACTCGCACTCACGAAGACCGTTGCCGGCATCGACGCCGACAAGGTAGCGAAGCTCGCAAAGGAAAAGAAGGCGGACTACCAGAAGGCGATTGCGGCCGACCGCGCTGAGGGCACTGCCTTCGGCATCAACGGAACGCCAGGCACGCTCGTAGGCACGAAGGTGCTCTCCGGTGCTGTTCCTTACGCACAGGTGTCCGCATTGATTGACGCCGAACTCAAGAAATAATCCCAAGTATCGGGATGCAGAAAACACCGCCCATCTGGGCGGTGTTTTCGTTATCCCCACCGTTCGCCGTTTTGCGATGCTATAGGGTAGGGAGATACCAGCTACGTACTCACTATGAACCTACTCGCTATCTCAGGAAGCCTCCGCAAGGACTCATTCAATACCGCGCTTCTGCGCGC
>CAZHSZ010000019.1:4452-7083 GCA_964535425.1 uncultured Candidatus Saccharibacteria bacterium
AGCCTGAGGCCTTGGGTGTAGAATAAAGCGCATGCAGACCGGTCGCATGCGCTACTACTCCCACCAGGGGCGCCGTACCCATCCGACCACCATCGTGAAGCGTATCGGGAGCGGACTCGTGCTTCCGCTCGCCATAGTGTTCATCGCCTCCTTTATCGCCACCGGCATCGTGTTTGTGCCAACCGATTACGCGCTTGAGGGCGGGGAGCTCTTCATCGCGCTCGGTGCGTCCGCGCTCCGGCTTCTCTCTGCGTTCCTTCTCGCCCTTGTTTTCGGCATTCCGCTTGGGCTTCTTGCGGAGTCGAATCCGCGCGTGGAGGGAATGCTCCTTCCGGTCTACGACGTTTTAGAGTCCATGCCGATTCTCGCATTCTTTCCGGTCATCATTCTGTTCTTCATCCGCTCGGATTTCCTTGAAGGCGCAGCCGTATTCATTCTCTTCTACAGCATGCTCTGGACCATAGCGTTCAGCGTGATCGGCGGGATGAAGACGATTCCGCAGGACGTGCAAGCGGCGGGGAAGGTATTCGGGCTTTCACGGTGGCAGCGACTGAAGCAGATAACCCTGCCCGCGCTCTTTCCGCCACTCCTGACCGCCTCCATCCTTGCGGTCGCTGACGGCTGGAATATCGTTATAGTCGCTGAGACCCTGCATGCGTACGCGCCGCACGACGTGAACGCGCACGACCTCTTCGGTATCGGGAGCATCCTCGTCTCGGCGTCGGCAAGCGGCAACGGCCAGCTGCTTCTTGTCGCCATGGCGTTCCTCGTTGCGTTCATCGCCTGCGTGAACGTATTCGTATGGCAGCCGCTCCTCTCAAAAGCGCAGCGCTTTAAATTCGAATGACCACTGCCAAACCAGAACGGAATATCCTGACTTTCGAGAACGTATCGTTCCGCTATGCGCCGCATCAGCCGTATATCCTGCGGAATGTCTCGCTTGCGCTCCATGATCATGCCTTCATCGCCGTGGTCGGCCCTTCAGGCGGCGGCAAGTCCACCGTCCTCAAGCTTGCAGCCGAGCTCTGCCATGCGACTTCCGGGAAGGTAGTGAATAAGGCGAAGACGCGTATGGTGTTCCAGAATTCCGCGCTCCTCCCATGGCGCACGGTGTTACATAACGTCATGCTCGGATTCCACGGCCTCGGGCTCACGTTCCATGAAGAAAAGAAGCGCGCGCTCCACGAGCTCACCGAGCTTGGGATACGCGACTACGCCAAAGAGCATCCGCGCGACCTCTCAGGCGGCCAGCGTCAGCGGGTGGGTATCGCCCGCGCCTTGGTATCCGAACCCGAGCTCCTGCTTCTTGATGAGCCGTTTTCAGCGCTTGACGTCGAGACGTCCCGGAAGCTCTCCGAACAGCTCTTAGCCATATTCGAGTCCCGCCGTATCGCGATGATGATGGTCTCGCACTCGATAGAGGATGCGGTGATGCTTGCCGACGAAGTATTGGTGTGCGCCGACGGCGTCATAGAGAAGCGCTTCCCGATACATCTACCGCGTCCGCGCCATGTGGATGACCCTCACGTGAAAAAGCTTATACACGATATACGTGCAAGTATTCCTTCTTTTTAGACAGCCGTTTTTTTGTCTTCTTCTTTTTGTTCTTTGCGGGCCTTCAGCACTTCGCCGACGATAGACCAGCTTGAGGCCAGCACGATGAGTCCCAGGATAGGGAGGAGGTAGTGGTCTATGTTCGGAATCACGGTGCCAAGATAGTACCCGAGCACGGTGACCGAGACGCCCCAGATGACCGCGCCTGCGACGTTGTAGCGGAGGAATACTCCGTAGTTCATATGGCCCATGCCGGCGGTGATGGGTGCCAAGGTACGAAGCACGGGGAGGAAGCGCGCAAAGATGATGGCGCGGCGACCGTATTTCGCGTAAAACTTCTCGGTACGCACCAGGTGCTTCCGGTTCAAGAAAAGCGCGTCGTCCTTTGTGAAAAGTTTCGGTCCGTATTTCGCGCCGAACCAGTAGCCCACGCTGTCTCCGAGAATGGCGCCCGCGATAATCACGAGGAGAAGCGGCACGAGGTCGAATACGGAGGTGGCTGCGAGTATGCCGGCTGAAAAAAGCAGGGTATCGCCCGGGAGTGGTATGACGAGCCCGAAAGGCACGCCCGACTCGATGAAGACGATGAGAAATACGCCCAGATACCCGACCGACTGTATCAGTTCCGGCAGGGTCTGATTCAAGAGAGGCAAATCCATTTCCCGCTAGTATACTTCATTATATGAACGAACCGGAATTCGCCGCGATTATGCAGTCGGAATGGGACGCAATGCCTGAAAAATACAAAGCCCACGTGGAAAACGTGGCGCTCTTGGTCGAGGACGAGCCAAGTGAGGAGCTACGCGCGCTCGAGGGACTTGAGGAAGGGGAGACCCTGCTCGGCCACTATCACGGCATACCGAATACGGAACGAGGAAGCGAGTACGGCGTGGGCGCCACCCTTCCGGACACCATCACTCTCTACCGCCTCCCGATACTCGATGAAGCGCAGGAACTGACCGACGATCATACAAGCCAGTTCAAGAGCAATGTCGCCAAGGTAGTGCGTGAGACCTTGTGGCACGAGATAGGGCACTACTTCGGCTTTGACGAAGAGCCTATCAACCATCGGGAAGC